>DATIJK010000057.1:0-5749 GCA_035478715.1 Saccharimonadales bacterium (SeqCode) | reverse complement strand
TATCGCAATAAAGCAAATACATGGGAGCCTTAACGCCTATCTTTGGAGTTTTACAAACGGTAAACATCTGACGCGTGCAGATAGCGTCGCTGCAGACAAAATCAGCAAACAGATGAGCAAAGATCTGAAGAAAAACGGGTTTCGCTTTCTAGGGTCGACAACCTGCTATGCGTTTATGCAGGCTGTCGGAATGATGAACGATCATGCACCTGAGTGTTTTCGGTATTCCCTTATAGATAATGAGCAATAAGTGGTTTTTTGTTTTTGACGATTTCTTCCGGTGTACCTTCAAACATAATCTGACCACCTTTGTTTCCGCCCTCTGGCCCTAGGTCGATGATCCAATCGGCACTGCGAATAATGTCGACGTTATGTTCAATGGTAATTACAGTATTGCCTCCATCAACGAGGCGGTCGATAAGTAGTTTTAGACGCGTAATATCTGACATGTGGAGTCCCGTTGTTGGCTCATCTAGCACATAGACGCTCCCCTTTTTGTGGAGTTCACTGGCAAGTTTTATGCGTTGGCATTCACCCCCGGATAGAGTGCTGAGCGGTTGACCGAGTGATAAATAATCTAAGCCAACATCGCTCATCGCTTGTAGCTTCTGTGCGATCTCTTTTAACTCAAAGAATTCTATTGATTGAGCGACGGTTAGCTGTAGCACCTCAGAAATTGATTTGCCATTGAATTTATATTCTAGTACCTCTGCTTTGAATCGATGCCCTTCGCAGACATCACAGACTGTTTTAGCGTCGTCAAGGAATCCAAGATTAGTTGTCAAAACACCTGCGCCTTTGCAGTTTTCGCACGCACCCTTCGAGTTGAAGCTGAATAAGCCGGCATCAACGCTATTAGCATTCGCAAATGCCTTGCGAATGACGTCCATAATACCTGTATAGGTAGCTGGATTAGAGCGGCTTGATGTGCCAACAGGGGTTTGGTCAACAACGACTGCATCAGGGTGCTGTTTTAGAAAGACTTGATTAATGAGTGAACTTTTACCTGATCCAGCGACCCCTGTAATAACAGTGAATATTCCTGTGGGAATATCAACATCTACATGTTGAAGGTTGTTGATATGAGCATCGACGATACTGAGTTTGCCGGTCGATTTGCGTACATTAGTTTTAATTGGCAATTGATCTTTGAGGTGCTGTCCCGTGAGCGTGTCTGATTCTAAGAGGTCTTTGTAGGTACCTTCGTACATCACCTGCCCTCCTCTTGTGCCAGCGAAAGGGCCGACATCAACAATGTGATCAGCTGCTTCAATGACATGAGGATCGTGTTCTACAACGATCACCGTATTTCCGCGGTCACGCAGTTTTTTTAATAATTCATTGAGGCGGTAAACGTCTCTTGGATGCAGACCAACGCTTGGCTCGTCGAATATATACATGACATCAACAAGACTACCGTTAAGATGTTTTACCATCTTGACGCGTTGCGATTCACCGCCGGATAATGTATCTGTCTGACGATCGAGGCTGAGATATCCTAGGCCTATTTCAACCAGATTCGATAAACGGTCTTCGAGAACCTTTACGATTGAACTAGCTTCGGGTGTTTTGATCATTTTTACAATGCCGAGTAATTTGTCGACCTGCATTGCACTAAGGTCGGCAATGCCATGCCCTTCGACTTGCACAGCTAATGCCGCCCGGCTTAATCGGGCGCCATGACATTCGTTACATGGACCCATAGTAATGAAGGGCTCAAGAGCTTTTTGTGTGCGTTCTGACATCGTCTTTAGGTCGCGTACGATATATTTGCGACTAAATTTTTCAGCGACACCTTCGAAGTTTAATTTCATACCTCCGCCAAGGTCGACTTTTGTTGGCTTGCAATAATAGAGCGTATCTAATTCTTCGTTTGTGTAATCGCGAAGCTTTTTGTCATTATCGAAGAGTTCGGAATGGAGTACCGTTTTTAAGTACCAACTATCGTTTAAATAATCGGGTAGCTTAATGGCTCCATCATTAAGCGATTTTGTCATATCAAATGCTGCATCGAAATCTAAAGCTAATTTTTGTCCTAGTCCATTACATGCTGGGCACATACCTTGAGGATCATTAAAAGAGAATAGATTTGCGTAGCCGATCTGGGGCTGGCCGATGCGCGAGAATAACAATCGAAGAGCCGTTGCGATATCGGTAACCGTTCCAACTGTCGAATGGGACCCTCCACCAAGTTGCTTTTGATCAACAATAACAGCCATACTAAGGTTCTTAATTTCTTCAGCTGCTGGCTGGCTGATATGGGGTAAGAAATTTCTTACAAACATACTGAAATTTTCATTTAATAGTCGCTGCGCTTCAGCGGCGACGGTATCAAATACGATGGATGATTTTCCTGAACCTGAGACCCCCGTAAAAATAGTAATCTTACGTTTTGGAATGCGAAGACTGACGTCTTTCAAGTTGTTTTCACGGGCTCCACGGATTTCAATGTATTCTTGCATATACCTTATTGTAACTGAACCAATGGTTGATTATCTATGGTTTGAGAGATCTAGCTCTTTAATCATCTTTAAGAGAGCTAACGTGGTATTCCAGTTACGTATAGTCATGGATTTATATGCTATCGTACCGACGATCTTGCTGAGACGACTTTTTGTTCTGAGTGAGCTGAGACGTTGTGAATAGATGACGCCGTCACCAGGCCATACTCTGTCTACGCCCTCTCGTGGATTGAAGACTGACATAGCTGTTGCTGCATCGATGTCTATTAAAAATATTGCGTCACTGTGGTAAGTATCTGGCTTATCTCCAAAATCCTTTGGTCTACTGTCTACTATAGATTGGAGCTGGGATCGATTAAGAACCAGCACCTTGATAAGCTCACTATCTAGTTTAAAAGTCTTAACGAGTGTTGCCTCAATTTGGTCTTTAATTTTAGACGCAGGCTTGTTGGATGTCAGAATAATATTCCCGCTTGCAATGTAGGTTGCTACATGGGAAAATCCTAACTCCTCCAGACAATTTCGTAACTCTGCCATAGCGATCTTATTTTTACCGCCAACATTAATTCCACGAAGAAAAACGACGTATGATTTCATTCTTTTATTATACGTTATCACCGACAACGAAATCATCCATATAGAGTGTACTGCTTGTACTCCCGGAATTACCAACTACTTCCATGAATGCTGTCGCCGTCCCCGCTGGAGCGGTGAAGGTTCCTGTCCCCTGCTGCCACGAGGTGGATAGTCCTGTAAGTGGCACAGTGTCGGTTTGTAATAATGCTCCACTGCCATCACGCCAACGTACGCGCAGCGTCGCATTTGTAATTGCTCCTGACCCCTGTTTTGCCCAAAAACTAACCTTTTTAGAACCGGCGATTGTCTCGAATCCGGGGTAATTATTCAACTCCAAACCCCAGCTTCCGCCACTTGTCAACGTTATTTCTAGGCTATGGCTACCCGTATGCGCCTGTGCTGATGATCGGGCAATACTTGTTGAGAACCAGTTACTCCAATGTCCAATCGAGCCTTCAATTGTTGCCGTATCGGTATCGAGTGAGTTTTCAACAGGCGGCGGTGATGTTGCGCCGCTGAACGTACTTCCTTGGTCTTGGCTGAACGGTGCAGCCTGCCATTCATTGAAGTAGATCTTCTCGCCGTAGCCTTTTGCAAACTTCCAGTCTCCTATATAGGTATTATCAAAGAACTTATTATTTGCACCGAACGTTATTTTATTTTGGATTGTTGAAATATTGTATGCCGACGGCGCCCAAGGAATGTTGTTGTCGCCCGTTGCGAACAGGGCGTGTACCCCGCAGTACGTGCCTGCACAAGGCACTTCGTTACCATCAAATTTAAACTGGTTATCAAACACCTGTACGTTTTGTGAATTCCAGCGGCAATCAGATGTGTATGGCGCACTACCGATATTTGTGTAGCAAGGGTGTGTGCTGTCGATCGGATTTGGATATGTGTAGTTATATGGCGAAGGTATGATCGTTGGCGTGACAAATGGCGTACAGTAGGTCTTACTGGTATTACCGTTTGAATTGCAGAATCGGTTCGAATTTTCGAAAATTGACACGCCTGAGAAATTATTCTCCAGAAGATTGTTCTTGATTTGTAGATCAGTACTGCCACTGACAGACGAGGGGAGCCTACCGTCTCCACCTGATTCAGATATGTATATTGCGGGCGCTGGTGAACCTAGGTTATTACTTCCAGTCTCCCAAGCATTCCGTTTTATAACGTTTCGACTAATTGTTGCATTGTAGCTGATCTCATACCAGATTCCCTCGCCTGAATTATGCTCGATCCAATTGCTGTCGAATAAAAAGTCCGTATCGTTCGTATCAGCCCATAGGCCGGTACTCAAATTGTCATGCACGTAATTATTCGTGACTGTAGCGCCTAATACGTCCCAGAATTTACCGCCTCCAGTACAACCACAACCCTCCTCAAGCGACTCCCAGTCATCCTGATTGTTACCACTAATCTCATTGTTGTTGAGCACGATATCTTTTATTGCAAAATCACCCTCTACTTGTGGCTTATACATACTGAATCCGTACTGACCGTTATCCTTTAAACAGCTATATCTCACTGTATTGTCACTTCCGATAAATACTGCCGCACCGTCATTGTGGTGTGCGTAGAGATACTCCATTATCCAACCTGTACCTGAGTCGTGATTTATAACGCCTTCGTTATTGTTGTCGAGGCCACGGCCAAAATTACGAATTTCGAGATATGCAATACGTACGTTACTTGCAGAGCCGGCAAATGCGTATTTGTTATTGTTCTTGCCATCTAAGATTGCTCCCGGCGCACCGATGTATGTACTATTGCTACCTGGTGTAATTTTTGAGAATTCACCGGTGCCAAGTGTATGCTCTCCGGGTGTAAACCAATAGGTCTTGTCGGACTGTCCAAAATCAAAACCAGTATTATCGCCCACCGGAACTACTACAGCACCGGCAGGAGCGCTTGTCGGCCCGTTGTCCCATACGTTATTGCTACACACCCGCATTGTAGTCGGCAGTGATGACCACCATCCTCCAGTGGTGCGTGCAGTTTGGGGTTCGGGATCCTCACCATCGTCTCCGCCGCTTCCTCCATTGCCACCTCCGTCATTGGAATTTGACCCTGTGGCGTGAGCTGTTGTTATGTGTCCCTCGCCTTCCCCGTGCTGAGTTGCGAGCACGGTACTCTCCTGTATGGTTTGCTTGGACTCTTCATTTGTGGGGGTTACAGTCTGCGGGTCAGTTTTGTCAATCGTGAATGTGAACGGTTTCGTTTTGGTAGTATTGCCCAAAAAGTCATACACAGCCGCCTCGATTGTGTGCACGCCAGGTTTCAAATTGGTTATTGTGATTGAAACACGGTATGGCTGCTCAATGCTTTTTGCAACAACTTTACCATCTAACAAATATTCAACGCGTTTGATGCGCGAGGCATCTTCAAAATCCAAGGATAGCTCTAAAACCCCCTTTGTTTTAGCTTGGTCTAGGCTTGACTGTGGGATATTAAGCGCGACCTTTTGCGCCACAGTTACTGTCTGCTCTTTATTTGGCGGCAGTAACATAATAACAGCCAACACTGTTAATGCCAGTACTCCTGTTGCAAAAACAGCTAGTGTCGCTTTCTTCATCTACCTCTTAAACCCCAATTCCTTTTATATAAGAATATCACCTTATAAGCGTAAAGACTTTCAAAAAGGCGCAAAAATTACACTCCATACGCTTTAACCTAACCGCATAGCAAAGCAAAAGCGGTTTGGTTAAGGT
>DATIJK010000056.1:0-2383 GCA_035478715.1 Saccharimonadales bacterium (SeqCode) | reverse complement strand
AAGGACCGTACTGCAGCAGCCTTCACTGTTGGTGTAGGTGTATTCCTCGGTTTGATGGTTGCAGGTTCTGCAGCAGCTTTCCTTGGCGGAAACGCTATTCTTAACCCAGCTGTTGCAATCTCGCTTCAGGCGATCAACTTTAC
This sequence comes from Saccharimonadales bacterium (SeqCode), assembly GCA_035478715.1. Taxonomy (GTDB): domain Bacteria; phylum Patescibacteriota; class Saccharimonadia; order Saccharimonadales; family UBA4665; genus JAICLK01. The sequence goes on along the minus strand of DATIJK010000056.1, from coordinate 2,240 downwards.
GACTGTATGGCCAATCTTGGTATACGTTGTTGGTAGTGGCCTTGGTGCTGTTGCTGGTTTTGCTCTTTACGACCTGCTTCGTACGGCAGAATCAAAACAAGCGTAGTCTTTACTCGCTATATAAAACACCCTGTCTATGGCAGGGTGTTTTTAATGAGTGTAAAATAAAATAGATATGAATGAATACCAACAGTCTATCCTTACAATTGTCCGCGGTATTCCTCAAGGCAAAGTTATGAGCTACGGGCAGGTAGCCGCATACATCGGCAGACCAAAAGAAGCCCGTGAAGTTGGTTGGACGATGCAAAAAATAGAGGCTGATTTTCCGTGGTGGAGAGTGCTTAATAACGCAGGGCTAATTAGCATTAAAGACAATCCAGATGCTGACGCCGCCATGCAAAGGCAGCTACTCGAAAAAGAAGGTATCGTCGTTGACGATACCTTTAAACTAGACATGGGCACCTATCGCTTTTATCTAGACGAAGCGGCGCTAAAGAATTTGCATCTAGACCCCACGCAAATCGAAAGTATTCTATTAAAATACCAACCACCAAATGCAGATAAAAATATCCAGCTATCTTTATTCTAAGATCAAATAAATCTCTATTACTATTCTTCGCGCTGCGGCCGATCAATCAGTAATGGCTCGACACTTTTATCCGTATGGGCGATCTTAATCACATCTTTATCAATCTTTCCTAGTTCCTTATGCGCTGCATTGTAATGGTTAACGGTCGTTCCAAGCGTACTGCCAAGCTTCTGCATATATTCCTCAAACTTGCCAATATGCTGGCCTAACTGACCCACACGGAGCTGAATATCCTTTGCCTGATCTTCAATCTGCAAGCTACGCAGCCCCTGCAGTACTGTTTGCAGATACGCCATAAAGCTGGTTGGACTTACAATAATGACTCGCTTATCACGAAATGCGTACTCAATTAGATCACGTGAGCTACCACCCGTGCCCACGTTATTGATAAGCAAATCGTAATACAGCGATTCACTAGGTATAAACATAAAGGCAAAATCCATCGTCTTCTCGCTAGGTCGAATATACTTACTCGTCTCATCGATTCGACCCTTTAGGTCCATTTTTACTTTTGTAAGTAACCTATCGCGCTCCGTCTTGTCAGTCGCCTCAATCATGCGATTATAATTCTCAAGACTAAACTTACTATCTACAGGTAGTATCTGCCCCTTTTCCAAAAAGATGGCGGCATCAACAATCTCACCGTCATTAAACTTGTACTGCAGCGCAAATTGCCCAGGAGGCAGCACATTCTCAAGTACCGATTGCAAATAAAACTCACCAAACACGCCGCGCTGTTTTGGATTCTGCAATACGTTTTGTAATGTTTTTAGCTCATCCGCTACATCTACAACTCGGCGATTCGTTTCGTCAAGTTTTGCCAACCGCTGGGTCACATCGGTAATTAATTTGGCACTTTCACTCAACTGACGCTGAACGGACGATTGTACGACGGTACTGCTACGTTCTAACTTATCACCCATGTTCTGCTGCAGTGCGGCAATTGTTCGCGTCAGCTCGGTCACGTCTGACTTCATCATTTCAACAGCATTACCGTTTTTCAGTTCACGCAGCCGCTGATTAAGGACCGTGACAATAATTCCGAATCCTACGACCACTACAATAAGCACAATAAAAAGAGTTGTTTGTTCCATCCCCTTAGTATAGCATTAGCTATTTAAAACAAAGCGAACCGCAACCACCAACACTACCATGATGATTACTGATAGGCCGAAAGAGCGTAGTCGTGCCACCCAAGCGAACAACAAATATGACACCGCGAATAAACCCACAAAAAGCAATGCACTTATTTGCCATGAAAGAGTTGTCATGACATTCATAAGCCCCCATAGCCCTATGACACTCGCTAGTCCCACCAAAAGCGGACGAAATACTTGTAGCTTCACTAGCGCAAATATACCGGCAGCAGCCGCAAGTAGACTTGCCGTCATTGCTGCATATTGTGGCGCATCCTGACATTGAGTAGTCATCATACTATGACAAAAAAGCGTCTTAAACACATATGTATCGAGTAAAAGTGCCAGCCCCCAACTGAGCAATCCAACAATAACACCTGTAATAACTGTTCCAATAACTTGTCGGCCGCTCATTAAAATAAATGACGCCGGTTTGTCAGCTGATTCTGCCGTATCCATACAATCTCCCTACTAGTCTTGGGATTTATTGTAATCGATTTTTGTATTTTTGGCGA
>DATIJK010000055.1:0-6239 GCA_035478715.1 Saccharimonadales bacterium (SeqCode) | reverse complement strand
GCAACTCTTTCAATGGTTTTTTGCTTGCAAAAGCCAGCTCAGACCAGTCGAATGTGAAATCAATCGTCTGCATATTTCTTATCGAACCGTTGCTTAATTTCTCGATTTCGTCATGTTTGGCTTTGAACTTTTCGGCGTTTTCAAGCGGAGTGTACTGCAATTCGCGCGGATGCCATGTGTTTAGGTCGGGCGCATCAAACGGAACGCACTGAAAATGCAAATGTTCCACAGTACTTTGTGCTAAATTGCCGTCCTTCTGAATAATTTGCATGCCTTTGATCCCGTAAATCTCGCGGATCATCTTTTTGGCGATGTACATCATCTTGCGCATAGTTTCCCATTCTTCGGGCGTTAGTTCCTTAACCGATCTGATGTGCCGGCGAGGGATTATCATCAGACAGCCATCGATATATGCGTATAAATGAACGGTCATCACAACACCATTTTCTTCGAAAAAGATATATTTTTGGCGCATGTCGCAGAAGACGCATTTGCCGACCGTTTTCCAGATATCGCCATAGTAACCGCCAGTACGTGCGTTTTTGTAATACTCCTGCTTGTTTTTTTCTTCTGGTGTCAGTTTCATACTATCAGCGTTCTTTTAACGGGTCTTTGCGAAGTTCCATGAAATCTTTAAAGATGTTGCCAAGTTCGCCGCCAATCGCGCGCTGTACGATTTTCGTAGTTGAGAGGGCGGTGGATTGGCGGTCGACTACTATGACTTCGCCGCCATACTTAGAAACCGTCTTGAATTCTTTGGAATTTTTATAATCACTGGCCCACTCTTCTTTAACGGTGATGAAAATATCAGGTTTGAGTAATCCCAGCGAGGGCTGGCAGCTTGGTTCAGGCAAAATGGTGACGAAATCAACTGCGCGTAAGAATGTTAGCATTTCGGCGCGGATTTTTTCATCGAGGATCGGTTTGTTCGGACCTTTGACCCGACGTATCGCATCATTACTGCTGACACCAACAACCAAAATATCACCCTTGGCTTTAGCTTCCTCAAGATAGCGGCATTGGCCGACATGTAACAGATCCCACGAACCGGCTGTAAATACTATTTTTTTGCCATTTTCCTTAAGCTTTTCGTGCAATGTCATCAAATCGCTCATCGGAATCAATCTTTTTTTCCACGCCGAAGCCATGCGTAACCCCTCCACATCTTATGCAATCAATATATTTTAGCAGTTATTTTGCAAATTCGCCACCACGTATTCCGTAAAATAATTTGCTTTATTTATTTTGTTATGTTATAATAATTTTATGAGTGAACTCGCCACCTCTGGTGTCAGTGAATTAATAGATCGCGCAAAATACGCCCATTGGGCTGAGCAATATCCGATGGCAGTCGGTATGTTTGCTGAAGTAATCATGGAAGTCGGCGGCGTCGAACCTCCCGATAATTGTGTGAGGAATTTTAGCGCAGAATATACTGACGGCGGCACTATTACTTGCCAGGTAGTACGCGTGGCAGAGATAGCAATGCCGCTTAACATGATCGGCAGACGAGTACAGAGGGTTCGGGTCAGCCAAGTTCTCGCTGGCGATGACCAAACGCCAGCGTTCTGGATTGATCAGCAATATCCTCTTGGGGGTGTTCACATGTTGCAAATACCGGATGAAACAAAACCCACATTGGTAACCGGTGCTTACGGCAAAGTTCATCGCATAGAAGACCGTCAAGTACATGAACCCCGCATCGTGTGCGCAGAAATGAGTCTAGCTGCATTTCATGGAACACCTGTAGATCGTGATCAATTGGGCAACAAATCGCCCAAAGAGCGTCGGCAAACACGAGTCGCTAAAGCAAGAATTGTGGGGCAGGAATTTGTACGCGCCTACAACAGGATATACGATGAATATTACGGTGGTATGTAGGATCACAAACACAAGCAAAAAAATCGAAATCAGCTAATTCCTGCTCAGTAACATGTACTTAAATACGTTTTCGGGGCTGTGGGCTTTTTGCCTGGGAGGTTGATGGGGCGGATGATCGTTTGGCTTGCGCTCGCTGTTGTTCGGCGGCTTCGTGGCGCTCCTGATATTCTTCCAATTCAAGTTGATGTTTCTGCATTTTATACGTCAGATAATTGATAAACGCGTGGATTGCCATGGCGCCGATGCCATAAATAATGATAGCGAAAAGACCGGCAGAACTGAAATAGCTTGAGTCGCTAAGCTGGTGGCTTGGAAAGATGCCGCGAAACGGTTCAAGGAAATGTGCCGCTATCCGATAAACAAAAGACACAAAGTCTGTCGCCGGATTCGCGCCAAGCAGCAACAGGAAAAAGCCTAAAACTAGAAATACCGTAGCGATTATCACATAAGCATACACAAGGTACGTCATGACGCGCGCGATTTTAATAAACGTCAGTTTGCCGTCTTTTGGCTTATCCATAGTTAGTCCCCCTTGAACTCTTTATGTCTCAATTCTACATCCGGGAACAAAATTTTAACAGTAATTATACTTACGCTTTTGCAGTCGAAAGTTTTTGTTTTCGGGCCGAGTGTTTTCGCAAGTCTATGTGTCTAAGCACTCCAAGCTGTATCGTTGATCCTACTGGAATGGCGATAAGTGCGCCCAGTAATCCGCCGATCGCGCCGCCAATACTCACGACAACCAAAACGGTAAACGGCGATAATCTGTTTGCCTTGTGGTATACGATCGGACTAAGAATCTGATTTTCGAACTGCTGATATATGATAACGAAAATTACTGCGGCGACGGCTGCATCCCAGCCTTGAAATATCAGCGCAAACAATCCCAGCACCAAGCCGGACAAGTATGATCCGAACATCGGAATAAGGTCACAGATCGCGACAGCCAGAAACATCATGCCGATATATGGGATTCCAGCAACCCAGCAGAAAATCGCGCCCGCGGCACCGGCGCACAAACTTATAAAAATATTTCCAGTGATATAGCTCGTGACCGAACTGTACAGCGTTTTTGAATACCAAACTACGTCATTTTTGTATTTAACCGGCAGCAATTTTTTAACAGCCGGGATTAGTTGCGGGCCCTCCAATAATCCAAAGATGACGAACCCGAACACCATTAGTTGCGAAAATAACGTACCAAGAACTGAGCTAATCGATGCGGCAACGAACGTTATCAATCCAGGCACGGCTTTTGCGATATACGGCAACAGGGCATTCACGCTACTGGTCGGGCTGTTTGCTGCCAGCGCTTGCGACAACGACTGGCCGCTTTTCTGGGCCTGTTCTGCAGCGGCGTTCAGCGAATTTATCGCCTGGTCGAATTGAGAAATGACAATCGGCACTAACCGCGCCAAAACCACCAATAATATCAAGCCAAGTAATGCAAATGTTGCCAAGATAGTCAGCAGCCGGTTTTTACGCGGCATATACCGCTGGATAATTTTTACCAGAGGATCAAGTATAACCATAAATACGATAGAAATGCCCAACTTGGATATCACGCCTTTACTCAGGTAAAACAAATAACCTAAAATAATCAGCCCAACAATTATCAGCATTTTATTCCTGAATAACCGCAATTGATCCTGTTCGACCATCACACTACCCTTACCCCTCACAAGATATATTCCATTAACTGTAGCATGCTTGCTGTGGTTTTTGTGCAATCTTAGCCGTATGGTTGCAAAGTATTTAATTGTGAAACCAAATAACCTCTAGAATGATGGTATAATCTTGATTAACATGAGCAAAAAAATAAAAAGAAAATCAAAAAACACTGATGCCTGGTTCATCAAAATACGAGGCAGTTACTTGCCAAACAGTTGGCAAGGTTGGCTGACGTATATTCCGTTCGTAGGATATTTAGTGCTCAGTTTCAGTGCGATATTTCAATTGACAGACTCGTTGCTTGTTATGGTCTATCTGCTCGTTCCAGCGTGGGTTGGGGCTGCCGTCGTTATGACTTGGATTGCGCAGCGTAAAAGTTAAGATCCTATCCAGATACTTTGTATCTACGGCATCTGTTGTGGATGGTTTTCAAATGATGAAGCCGGCGGGGGTGGGGGCGGCATCGGCGGTAGGCTTTCTAACTTTGGATCAAAGTGTGCTTCTTCACCGTATTGTTCGGGTTGCTTATTTTCGAGCGAAACGTCTTCTTTTTGGTCGTGTGGTTTCAGTATGTCGTCAACCAGCTTGTCGATAGCATCATTCGACAAGTTTGCTTTTACCGTATAGCCTTCGATCCCGTAGTCGCGAATGCCAGCCGGCGCATCAGATTCATTCAAGTTCGAAATGATATAGACTTTGATGTCTTTGCCCCAATCGCTGGCCCGCATACGCGCAAGAATCTGGTCGCCCGCAATCTTTGGTACCATAAGGTCGAGCAAAACTAGATTAGGTTTTTCTTGTTGTATGGTTGCCAGTGCCTGTTCGCCGTCATATGCGACAAAACACCGGTATCCGATCATTTCAAGCCGGGTCTTATAGATATCAGCCAAGCTGATGTTGTCTTCTACGATGACGATTTTTTGCGGTGGTACGTACGGTTCCATAATGATTATGATAATACTACTTATCAGCTATATTTGCCAAAAATATCACGTCGCGCTGTAATAAAATATCGCGCGTGCGGACAAAATGCTCATTTTTATTTAGATATTCATAGGGGTTGTGGCGCAGGAATTTATAAAAATCGTACAGTAAAAATATATCAATCAGCGTTTCTATCAACGGGGCTCTAAACGTCCCGTTATTTATTTGAATTTGAGGTAATCGTGACTTACTTCTTTTTTGATAGCCCGAGTTTAGGAAATACTTCTTGACCTGGTCAGCCGATTTGAATTTGCAGTCAACCAACAGGAAAGCTAGCGTGCGGGCGATGTCAAACAGCGGGTTTCCGCGGGCTGTCTTTTCGAAATCAAGGATTCCCGAAATTATTGGACCATCTGAGGAATCCATGAACAAGATGTTACTACGTACGAAATCCAAATGCAGTGCCTGTTGATTTTGCAGATTCTTTGTCTGTTGTAGCACAATTTCGAACTTTCTTAAGGTATCTAGATCAATCTGCAAACCTAACTTCAAAGTAACCGCATGCGTAACGCCATACTGACGGAAATATTTCGCCATGCGCTGGACTATTTCTATATAAACATCCGCTACGGCAGGCAATTCAGTCGCATCAAAATATTGCAGCACGTGGTGCATATCACCCAAAGTCTTGCCGAGCAATTTAATGTGTTTCTGCGAATACGCTTCCCACGCGATAGTATCGCCGGGTAAAAAATTATAGAGTGCCGCGTAATTCTGAATTCTTCCAGATGATAGCTTAAGAATCCGTTCGTCTATTGATTTTCGGGCTGGCAATCCGTTATCAGCTAAAAATCCGGAAACGCTATTTGCGTTATAGATAATTCTTTCAGCTCCGCTACCGCCCTTAAAGAGCATGATGTTCACAATCGTACCTTCCGCCAGCCGAACAGGGTGAGATTCGTTGCGGTAGCCTTTTTGAACCGGCAAATATTTTGAAACGGTGAGGCCGAATTTTTCGGCAACCTTTGCAATCAGTAGATCTGATCCGGCCTTAGTTTTGGACTGCATAGTGCAACAAAACCGTATTGTCGCTTAGATTTCGAGTATCCACAAGGGTCAATTTCTTATCCATGACACCGCTAAACAATGGTACGCCTTTACCGAATAGCACGGGTTCGATTGTCAGATACAGTTCATCGACCAATCCGCTGTCAACAAAGAGTTTATTGATTGTCGCACCGCCGCCGACTGCTATTCCGGTTCCGCCTTCATTTACGAGCCGTTTTACCAGCGCGTGGGGGGCTTCGCTCGTTGTCTCAACATTTTCGCCAGTAATCGAATTAGGCTTGGTTGTGTATACAATTAACCGTCTTCCTGGTGGGGCTTGCTTGACGCGAAACGTTTTATAGGTCGTGGATCCCATCACAATGATGCCCAGCTTTTTAGTTTGTTCGATAAAGAACTTTGCATCTGCCTTGCTGCGCCAGTCAAGCGAGCGATGGTCGGAATCCTGGCCGATGAAACCGTCGGCAGATAACGCCGCAAATAAAACTACTCGCATATCTATGTACCCTCAAAATTTAAAATTAGCTATGAATTTATTATAAGAGAGCGCTGGAATTATTACTACTGTTATTTCTTGGGCAAATGTAGACTTGCATAAGCATGATTTCAGTGGTTAAATAGCTGTTATCCGGTGAGACATATGTGGAATTTATGAAGGGAGAACCCATGCAGAATAAAGACGGGGTCTTTATAGCTAT
>DATIJK010000054.1:0-3497 GCA_035478715.1 Saccharimonadales bacterium (SeqCode) | reverse complement strand
AACAGAAAGCAGAGCAAGCTGCAGCGGCAGCTCCGACCGTATATTATTCACCGCTGACCGGAAATGTAGTTACCCAGACAGAGACGAAAAACACGGTTACCGCAGTCATGATAGAAAACAGTGATTTTGCCCGCCCGCAAGCCGGGTTGCGTGAAGCAGGCGTCGTGTTCGAGGCCATCGCCGAAGCAGGTATTACGCGATTTATGGCACTGTACCAAGAAGCCAAGCCCAAAAATATCGGCCCGATTCGGAGCGCACGGCCGTACTACGCATTGTGGGCACTTGGATTTGATGCGCCCTATGCACACGTCGGCGGCAGCCCTGAAGCGCTCGGCAATATCAAGCAATGGCACGTCAAAGATATGAACCAATTCGCATACGGCAGCTATTACCACCGCATCAGCTCCCGCGAAGCACCTCATAATGTGTACACAAGCATTGATAAGCTGGCCGCCATCGAAAGATTGAATAACTGGAAGACCAGCAATTTTACTGGATTCGCCCGTAAAAAACCGGACCCGGCCAAAACGCCCACTGCGAGTACAATAGATTTCCATATTTCATCGTCGGACTTTTTCGTTCATTACAAGTATGATCCAACCAGCAATTCATACTTACGTTGGGAGGGCGGTGCACCGCACACAGATGCAACCACCGGCAAGCGACTACATCCGAATGTCGTTATAGGATTAGTGATGCCTTATAAAGTTGAGAGCGACGGCTATCATTCGGCTTACAATACGCTCGGATCGGGCAAGGCCTATGTCTTCCAGGATGGTAAGGTGACGATTGGCACCTGGCATAAATCTGGCCGGTCCACCAATTTTACGTTCACCGATGCCGGCAATCCAATCAAACTCAACCCCGGCCAAACCTGGATTACAGCCCTGGGATCATCAGGCAATGTCTCTTACAAACCCTAGGATGGCATGAACTATCTGCAAAAATTTGTTGCGCAATTCCGAAACCGGCTGTTTTTGATTTTGTTATTGAATAATTTTTTGATAATCATCGATTGGTATCTGGCAACTAAGATATTTGAATTGACAGGATACTGGCTGCTCGTAGCCATCTTGGTCGTACCAGTGGTATCGGTTTTATTCATACCTTGGTTAAGCGCTGTATATCTGACGCAGCCGACCAAACTACTCTGGCAAGCCATATTACATATCGCGCCGGATACGACCGGGGTACCGCCGCCGAACATTAAACAGCTTCGATTCGGGCGCGAAATGGTATCAAGCTTGATCGCACAAATCTATCAGATCGCGAACGTGGCAGACAATATCGAAAAAACCGCGAATGCCCAACCGATGGATCTCAAAAGCGATCTGATAGCCAATAATTTGCCGTTGCCGCTACTGGTGCTCGATAAGGATAACGTCGTCATTTTCGCGAATGAATTATTCTGTTTGTACATCGGCACGCCCGCACAGGATATCGTCGGGAAAGATGTTTACTCGGTCGTGGACTTGTCATTCAACAGCAATGATACGTTTGATACCTGGCTGAAAGAGTCCCAAAATAATACCATGATAGCCAGCCACAGCTGGGACCACGTCAAACTGAACCGTGTCGACCAGCCGGTGCTGCAATTCGATCTGGCAGCACATTATAACAAGGGTAATCCCAACAAGGTTGAGACGATCTTGGCGTTTTTTGACCGCACGAAATTATACGAAAAGGACGACCAGGCGACCGGATTCGTATCGCTAGCCGTACACGAATTGCGTACGCCGCTGACGCTAATGCGCGGCTACATAGAGGTACTCGATGAGGAACTCGAGGGTAAGATGGACGATGAAACGGCACAATACCTACAGAAGATGAAAGTCGCTGCGCAGACGTTGACGACGTTCGTAAACAACATATTGAACGTCGCCCGCATCGAAGGCGACCAGCTTGAATTGCAAATGCACGAAGAAAACTGGGCGGATATTGTCACTGCTGCCGAAGAAGGTTTGCGATTGCGCTCGCAAGTCCGCGGCATCGAGATAGAATTCCACATTCCGGATAATCTTCCGAAGGTCGGCGTCGACCGCTCAAGTATTACTGAAGTATTGGATAATTTGGTAAACAATGCAATCAAGTACAGCGGTAACGGCAAAAAGATCATTGTGTCGTCTCAGCTGACGAATGCCGGCGAAATCGAAACTACCATCAAAGATTTTGGCATCGGCATCCCGGAAAACGTCGTACCGAATCTGTTTAACAAATACTACCGCAGCCACCGCTCGCGCGCTGAAGTGTCCGGTACTGGGCTGGGATTATATCTGTCAAAAGTAATCGTTTCTGCGCATGGCGGCAATATCTGGGTCCGCAGTGCCGAGGGCGAGGGAAGTACCTTCGGGTTCACGGTATTGCCGTACACCCAACTGGCCGACGAACAGAAAAACAGCGCCAACAAAGATATCACCCGCAGCGCTCACGGATGGATCAAGAACCACTCAATGTATCGAAGGTAATTTGTAAAACGTAACAGGGAAGGTACAATAGCAATCATGCAACCGCAAGACCAGCCAGCCAAACCGTCGGACAAACCGGGCACGGGCAAAAAAGTCCTATGCGTCGAAGACGAACATTTTATCAGCGAACTGTACGAACGGGCACTTAAAAAAGCCGGTTATGACGTGACGACTATCGTCGATGGTAAAGAAGGCCTGAACGAAGCGCTCACCGACAAATACGACATCATTCTACTCGATTTGATGGTGCCGACCATGACCGGTATAGAAGTACTACACAATCTGCGTGGTACCGACCAACCACCAAAAATTCACAGTAAGATTATTATCACCACGAATCTCGAACAGCGCGACGAAATCCGTTCCAACATCGAACAGCACGCCGACGGCTACCTGGTAAAAGCCGAAATCACCCCGCACGAACTGGTAGATTTTTTGAATACTATTATTTAACTAAAAGAAATTTACCGCGTTCAAGAAGTTCCGGAACAATGTCAGGCCGGTGACGGTGTACGTACCGCGCTGGCGGGCAAAGGTGTCAAGTAATTTCGGTGCGCCAATGGGCTTGATTTCCGGCTCTAATTCCGCCCAGGCCTGCAGCATGGCATCGTCCATTTCGAAATGCGGTTGAAACCCGTAGGCATTTGAGCCTACTTTGATGATTTGATTCGGGACATCTTTGCCGGTCGCATGTAATTGCGCACCCGCGGGCAACGTAACCGTTTCGGTATGGTTCTGAAACACTTGCATCGTGTCTGCTAATCCCGCGAAAATCGGGTCCTGGCGGCCTTCGGCAGTCAAAGTCACAGCATATTGGACATTCGCCGCATCGATGAACCCAGCTTCTTTGACCGGGCTCGGTACAACCGTTCCGCCGGCTGCTTTGACAAGTAGGTGCATTCCCAGTCCAATCGCGATTAACGGAATCTGCGCCTGAACAGCTTGGGCGATTGCGTCGATTTCACCCTGAAATATTTCGTTCGCATCATTGGCGCTGCCAGTCCCGCCCAGTATGATCACAGCCCGAAAGCC
>DATIJK010000053.1:0-24909 GCA_035478715.1 Saccharimonadales bacterium (SeqCode) | reverse complement strand
GGTATGCGTTTCGAGTAAGGTGCGGATCTCGCCTGACATCATGAATTGCTCGCGGATTGCGATCTGGCCGCGGTAGCCGTAGGGGTTTTCAGGGGATGAACCCGGCTTATACAGTTGCAAGCCTTCGAGGTTTGGTTTTTCTTGGTTCGGCGGCAGTCCATCCACGATTTCTCTAAGCTTTGCAAGCGTTGCTTCGTCGGGCTGATATGGCTGCTTAGTTGCGTCATCAAGGTGCCTGACAAGCCGTTGCGCCATCACCAATCGTATTGCCGATACAAATAGCGGATTTTGACCAATGACATCCATCAATCTTGTCAATGCAGCTGCGGCATTTGATGCATGGAACGTACTGAGCACCAGATGTCCCGTCAATGATGCCTGTAGTGCAGTACGAGCAGTGTCGCTGTCGCGAATCTCGCCAATCATGACAATATCGGGGTCTAGACGTAGTACAGCGCGAAGTTTCGCGGCGAATGAGGCATCATCGCCGGTTTCGCTTGATCTGACAGATATTTGCGTGATGCCAGGAAATTGGAATTCGACCGGGTCTTCTATTGTGATGATTTTGCGCTCTTCGTTATTAAGCGAATTAAGCATTGAATACAGCGTTGTCGTTTTGCCTGAACCGGTTGGCCCGACCGTCAAAACCAGTCCAGTCGGTTTGGCGATAATCGCATCAACCACGCTGCGTTCCTGCGGCGAAAGCCCCAGTTTATCGAGCGTATACATATCCGCCTGCATGTTGAACAGCCGCATCACGATATCCATGCCGTTTATCGTCGGTACCGTTTCTAGACGGACATTTACATCGACATCATTGCCATCGGCCATTTTTACTCGCTGCGCGATGTGGCCCTGTTGGGCTTCATCTGCAGAAGTTGATACATTGCCAGCACTTGCTATCGCCGAAACTAATATCCGATATTTTTCGATTGTTAACTGGGCGATCGGGTGTAATACGCCGTCAATCCTAAAACGAATCCGCACATTATCCCGCTGCGTTTCGATATGTATATCAGATGCCCCCAGGCGATGTGCCTGAGATACTAAATATGCCAACATGTCGTCGGCACGGACCTGCTCGAGTGTGGCAGAGACATGCTGGACAAGATCCTGGGTTCCGGCAGTATTGAGCGCGATGTCTTGGTACTCGACTTTTTTAGGCGGATCATACAGGTGCATGTACTCCGTATAGCCTGTCTCTGAAATGAGTGCGAAAGAAACGCGTTGGTCTTGGAATTCCTGGACTAACTGATTCATCGTCTGATGCGATGTCGTTGTCGTGATGCCGAATTGGATGTTATGTTCTCCGGCTATAAGGGGAACTATTTTCAGCTGATACATCCGCTGGTTCGGCAAGACGCCCTGATATAAAAACTTCTGAGTTTTGGATGTGTCGACATACTCAATATTAAGTAAACGGGCACGGCGCTCGGTAGCCCGTTCTTCATCAAATCTTGCATCCTGTGACATGACAGCTATTATAAACGCAAGCAATACTATTGACCATGCAACAATTGGGAATAGCCCATCAATTCACAAGGTTATGAAATTTTAATGATACTGCCAGCAGCTGGATGTTGGGATTTGCTGCCCAGTTGTTTAAGATAGAACCGTGAAAGATATACTTTTAATCGCGCATAATTTGCGGAGCTGCCACAATGTCGGGTCGTTGCTGCGTACTGCCGAGGGCCTAAACGTGACGGTTTATCTTACCGGTTACACGCCGTACCCAATTGCACACCATGATGCGCGAATGCCGCACATTGCGAAAAAAATACATGCCAAAATCCAAAAAACAGCACTCGGCGCAGAAAGCACTGCGACATGGCAGCATTTCGATGATGTCAACGCTGCGCTAGAAGACCTGAAACGCGATGGATTTTTGATTGCTGCACTTGAACAAAATGAACGAAGCCAACCATTGCCGGAATTTAAAGCACCAGATAAGATCGCGATTATTGTAGGCAGAGAAGTCGAAGGCATTGAACCAGCATTGCTTGCAGGCGCCGATGTTTGCCTGGAAATTCCCATGTTTGGACAAAAAGAATCATTCAATGTTGTGCAAGCAGCAGCGATGGCACTGTACCATATGTGTTTTATACAGCAATAACTTTTTATAAAACGTATTTGACTTTGTTGCTCGTGCTTACTAGTATGGAATTAAGGAATACTATACAGTGGGCACAGAAGAAACAGTTTACGCCGGCGAGGCTCGATTAAAGGCCGCTGATTTTATAAAGAACCCGATGGAATTGCGGGCGACACTCGAAGCACGGGGTGCATTTCGTTTCGTCCCTTTTAAAAGCGGCCTGTTCCCTGCCAGCAATATCTCGGCGGAACTTGCCCAACTAACCGAAATGGACATGGGCTGGCTCCGCGACAACGCGCACACCGGAAACGCGTTATATGAAGACGGCCGGTTAGATCTTGCGGTACCGGTTGCAGTTGCTATGATCAAAATTCTCGATGCAAATATGGATATCATCGACGGTGTTGTCAGCGGCCGCGATAGATCACGTCGGATTCCGGTGCGATACTTCGGCGAGACGCTAGCTAGAGATCATGAGAATCGAATTCAAAACGACTCAGTAGGTTATGCGCTTTGGTTCACTACGAAATTATTGAAAGCCGGTGTTATCGTTCCAACTTTAGGAATTCAAAATATTATCGCCCAGACTTCGCGATATCTGGCTGCGATAGAGTATTGGCATGACTTCGACCAGGGTCACTGGGAAGAGGATGACCGTATTCATACGACTAGCATCGGTGCGGTCATCGCTGGGTTACGAGGTGCGCAGGCATTGTTTCAAAAAACCGGTTATCACACAGACATCGAGTTTACTACTCTTATCGATCGCGGATATGAGACTATCAACATGATGCATGCCTATGGTTTAAGCTCCATCAGCAAAGCAGAGGCGCAACTGTTTCAGGCAATGAAAAATCCAAAACTAGTCGGCTTTTCAGACCCGAAAGTCTTTCATGATATCTTAGCTACATTCAGTTTGCACCGCAGGCGCCATGATTCTGCGGAATTATTTCTGATTGAGCCGCTCGGGGTGATCACGGGTGAAGAAGCCAGGCGGATTTATAGCGATAACGAAAAATACCTTGAAAGATTCAAAGGTACTGGTCGCTACGTAGGAGATTCATATTGGGGCGGCCGAGATTTTGACAAAGAAATGTCTATTACTGAGCGGACCCGATCGGCTCCCGGCAGATTGGAGCAGAGAAATCAGAAAGCCGCCCAAATCGCACAAAATAAGACTGAAGCACAGTGGACGCTGTTTGATCCAGTAAAGTCAGAAATCGCCGGAAATTGGTACTTTGATACGTATGACCCTGACTGCCTTGATAAGCACTTAAAAAAGCTCGACCGAACATTGCAACTGCTTACAGAAACCGAAAGCGGCGAACTGCATTGGACAGAAAATTTTTATCTAGCAGACAGACGAGTCGGTAATACGGACTTATGGGAAAGTGTTTGGCTGCCTAATCCGCACTCACCCTTGCTTTGGACACAAGCCAATGCCTTAAAAATGGTACGGACATTTGAGCGTGTAGTGCCGCTGGCAAAGCTGCTCGGGCACTTGTAAGACTTTCGAATTTTATTGCTTTCGCATAATTACCGTTTATGGTATTGTTAATCTGTAATTCACTAACAAAAATATGGTCCTAGCCGCAAAAACCAAACCACGGATTTCACGCACGCACAAAAAACGTGTCGGGCAACACCGTCCACATACCAAGCACTACCTGAAAGCCTATCACCCGTATATCCCCATTGTGCTTGTGATAGGATTGGGGCTTTTGCTCAATATTTTCTGGAGTCATGCTGGCAAAGGCGTACTTGGCTCTGAAACTGCCTTGAATGCACAGCACCTGCTGGACGATACAAACAGCCGCAGAACGGCTGATGACGAAATGACGCTTGAATTAAACAGCAAGCTTTCGCTGGCCGCCCAAGCGAAAGCCGACGATATGGTCGCGAATAACTACTGGTCGCATAACACGCCAGATGGCCGGACGCCGTGGGTTTTCATGACAGATGCGGGTTATACTTTCCAGGCAGCCGGAGAAAATCTGGCATACGGGTTTGATTCCAGCTCCGATACGCTAGCCGGCTGGATGAGCAGCCCCGGTCATCGCGCCAATATCTTAAATGCCAATTATTCACAAGTCGGATTCGGTATTGCACATGCTGCAAATTACATCGGTGCAGGGCCCGAAACTGTCATCGTCGCAATGTATGGCGAGCCAAAGAACGCGGCTGTTAGCGGCGTTAACTTTCCGAATCAGCTAAAGGGCGTCTTGTCAGATGCGACGACGGCTAGCATCTCCACGGGCTAGCAAAGCGTATCTAGAATTGCAGTATTATCGAATAATTCAGCGGGTATCATGTTCGCGCTTGCAGCCCTAGCCGCTTGCGGCTTGCTCTGGATGATAACGCGCCATGCACTGGCCTGGCGAAGGGTCGTCGTGCATAGTGAAGAATTCATAGTAAGGCACCGCATGCTTGATGTGGTTATCGTGTCAGTCACGACACTCTGTGTTCTTTTGACTCACACGGCTGGGTTTATTCATTAATACTGTATACTTATCTTATGGATAAACAGATTAAATACACCATTGCAATAATCATAAAAAACCCAGCGAACCCAGATGAATTTCTGGTGGTACGGCGTCCCGATGATGACGCAGATTTACGGGGGTCGTGGGGATTTCCTGCAACATCCGCACAACCCGGTGAGTTGCCTGAAGATTGCGCTCGCCGAATAGCCAAGATCAAACTTGGCTGCGAAGCCGAACCGACGAGATTTCTCGGTATAATGTTCCAGCGTCGAAATAGTTATGATATTTTCCTGATGGACATGGAAATGGAACTAGTAAACGGATCACAACCAGATATAAACAAAGCCGATACGAATCTGACGAAATACGTCGAGCAAAAATGGTCCAGTGATCCGATGGATTTGATGCCTGCAGCTAAGCACGGTTCATGCTGCGCCAGCATCTTCCTGACAGACCGCGGTTTACTGGACCGTAAGGAGTGGATAGATTCGCTTGAAGGTTCCGATTTAGTTGCCTAGATATTTATTGCCGACGGACGTTTGGTGCACCGACCAGTTCGCTGAAGGCAGTCAATGCTTCGGGAGTGTCTGAAACTCCGCTAGGGAGTTTGATTATTTGCTTGTTTGAATCGTCACCAAGCACTAATACAACGTCGGTTGAACCGGCGTGCCGGTCTATCATTTCCTTTAAAGTCAGCAGCATTGTCTGGTCTTCTGTATTGGGTAGGCGGATGTAAATTCTTGAGGGGCCAGCTATTGGTTCGGACACGCTAGCACTTGGTTTCGCAGCAGACTTAACTGTTTTGGATGCTGCTTTCGGCGTTTTGACTTTTCTGCCGGTCGCCTGGTAGGTGCTGGCCTGTTCCGGTGTAATTTCCCTGGCATCATCGACCATCACTTTGATTTCTTCGCCCATATTGCCGTCGCGGTCTTTGGCCGATACCTTGCCGCGTATAAGGATGACTTTATCGCGCTGCCACATTCCGACTGTACGTTGATAACTGTTCGGGAATAAAATCAACTCGATGTCATTGAATTGGTCTTCGATTTTGACGAAAGCCATTTTCTGGCCGCTTTTCGTGACAATTTCGCGGATATCAGTGATTGCACCGCCGATGCTGACTTGTTTGCCGTCGTGTTCGGGCTTTAACTGATTCAGCGGTGTTGCTTGTTCTGATAGGAACGTTTCGTATAATTCAAGCGGATGTTGGCTTAAATACAGTCCGAGCAGTTCCCGTTCCCACAATAGCTGATCATGTTGTTGAATCTTTGGGTGCGATTCATCAAGTTTCAGTTGCGGTTTTATGGTCGTTTCTTCGCCCAGCACATTCCCAAACAGGTCAGTTTGCCCACTGTTGATATCTTTTTGGACCCGCTGTGCGAAAGCGAGCAGCACATCGATATTGTGTAAAAGTAAATCACGTTTGCCAAACCGATCAAACGCGCCCGCTTTAACCAGACTCTCAATCGCTTTACGGTTCACAATACGGCAGTTTACGCGAGTGAAAAAATCCTCTAAATTTTTAAATGCACCACCATCGCGAGCTCGCAGGATTTCCTCAACAGCTGCGGTTCCGACGTTTTTTATCGCATTCATTCCGAAACGAACCTGATTTGTCTTCGGCACGACTGCGAATTCAACGAATGATTCGTTCACATCCGGCGGCAAGACATCGATTCCCATATGTTTGCACTCGGTAATTTCGATTGCGAGTCTATCCGTGTCGTCATAGTCGCTTGTCATCAAGGCAGCCATGAATGCAGCCGGGTAATGCGCCTTCAGATACGCTGTCCAGTATGCGATTTGCGCATAACAGGTAGCATGTGCCTTATTAAATGAATAATCGGCGAACGGCTGGATTTGGGCCCAGAGTTTTTTTGCACCGGCTTCAGTTAACCCCTGCCGGATACATCCTTTTATAAATTTCGGTTCTTCGGCACGCATGATATCGCGTTTCTTTTTTCCGATAGCTTTGCGTACCAGATCAGCTTCGCCGGGCGTGTAACCGGCTACAAGCTGCAGTAGTTTGATTATCTGCTCCTGGTAGACCATGACGCCATATGTATCGTGCAATATTGGTTCTAGCGACTCATGCAGGTATTTGATCGAACTCGCGTTATTTTTACCTTCGATAAATCGAGGTATCTCTGCCATCGGACCAGGGCGATACAATGCGTTCATCGCGACCAAATCAGTGAATTCAGTCGGTTTCAATTCTTTCATGTATCGTTTCATGCCGGCAGATTCAAACTGGAACACGCCGGTCGAATCGCCAGTGCGGAACAAAGCGAACGTCTTATCGTCATCGTTGGGTATTGCACCGAGTTCAATATCGTTGCCGTACACACGTTTGATGATACGGAGTGCATTCTTCAAAATCGTCAAGTTTGACAAACCCAAGAAGTCCATCTTTAACAGTCCGAGTTCTTCGACCGGACCCATCGGATATTGCGTGGCAACGACGCCTTTTTGCGCCATCTCTAGCGGCACGAATTTGACGATATCATCCGGCGCGATGACTACACCGGCCGCGTGGACGCCGTGGCTTCGGATCGTTCCTTCCATCTGGACCGCAAGATCAAATACTCGTTTCGCGGTATCATTCGTCTCGTATTCTCTTTTAAGGTCGGCATCATCCTTAATCGACTGCTCAAGCGGAATATGGCGGCCCTGGACAGGCGGCGGAATCATTTTGGCCAATCGATCGGCTTCGCTATATGGAACCTGCAGGACACGCGCTACGTCGCGTACTGCGTTTCGTGCGGCCATCCGGCCGAATGTAACGATATTCGCGACGCGGTCGGTGCCGTACTTATTGACACAGTATTGTATGACTTCATCTCGCCGCGTGTCTTGAATATCAATGTCAATATCAGGCATGCTGATTCGTCCTGGGTTTAGAAATCGTTCGAACATCAAGTCGTACTGCAGCGGCTCAACTTCGGTTATACGAGTCGCATATGCCACCAGAGATCCAGCCGCCGAACCGCGGCCGGGTCCGAAAATTATACCTTCATCCTTGCCCCACTGGATGAAATCCTGGACGATCAGGAAATAGCCGTTGTACCCCATCTTATCGATGACACTGAGTTCGTAGTCCGCGCGATCGCAGATTTCTTTGGACAACTTTTTCTTTGCGTCAGTAATCGACAATTCGCGGCTGGAATCTAATGCTACGTTCGCATATCTGAACGCTAATCCCTGCCACACGAGCGTATGCAGGTAACTTTTTTCATCCTCGCCTTTGGGTACCGGAAATTTCGGTATAAGAATCTTGCCTAGTTCGATGCTCACATCGCATCGGTCAGCAATCCGGCGGGTATTTTTGATCGCGTCTGGATTTTTTGCACCCCAGCGCTTGATAATTTCTTTCGGATCCGTCACATGTAACTCAAATTCGGCAAGCGACATTCGGCGTTCATCGCTCATGAATGAGCCGGTCTGCACGCACAATAATATTTCGTGAGCTTCTTGGTCCTTATGTCGCAGATAATGCGCGTCACATGTAATGACGCACGGAATGTCGAGTTCGTTCGCCAGTTTTAACGTCTGCTCAGTCACAGCAACCTGTTCGTCCCATTTGCTCGGATGGTCTGGATGCCCGTGGTCCTGGACTTCCAGGTAATACCGATCTCCGAAGATCTTTTTATACCATTTTGCGACATCCACGGCTTTTTCGTATTGACCCTGGCGCAGATTGTCACCAATCTCGCCGCCGATACAACCGCTAAGAACTATGAGGCCTTCGTTGTATTGCTCGAGTATCGCATGATCGACCCTGGGTTTGTAATACACGCCTTCAAGATTAGCGATTGTTGAAAGCCGCATCAGATTGCGATAACCCACATTGTTCATCGCCAGGATTATCAGATGATAATATACTTTGTCTTTTGACGGGTCTTTATCCGTACGCGACCGTGCTGCGACGTACGCTTCCATGCCGATGATAGGTTTGACTGCTTTGCCGGTCGCTTCTTTATAAAATTCAATTGTTCCGGATAGCGTTCCATGGTCAGTCATCGCGACCGCTTCCATGCCAAAATCTTTGACGGCATCAATCAGGGCGGGCACTTTTGTCAACCCATCCAACAAACTGTATTGCGTATGATTGTGCAGATGCACAAAATCACTGGCTTTTAAACCATCTGCCGTAGCCATACCCCGTAGTCCCTTTCCCGTCATACCATTATAAGCCAAAGCACGTTCAATTAACTACTGCACGCTTAAATCATTACAACACTTGATGAGTAGTGATTATTTACTGAGATACGTCTTGAGATGATCGACTGCTTTGTTGGCTTCGTTGATGGCTTTTTGCAGGTCTTTGTCGTCGGTGTCGCCTTCGTGGACCGCGCTGAGGATTTCGCGGGCTTTTTCTTTGGCCACCTGAGCTGCTTTGATTGCTGTTTCCATCTGGGTTTTTGCGCTACCTGATAATTTGTCCGCTCTTGCTTTGGCTTGGCCAAGTAGCACTGTTAGTTCGGTATGCAGTGTTTTTAATCGCTTTTCGGCTTCGTTGATAGCTTTGTTGGCAGTATCTTTAATGTCCTGCCGTGTTTCTTTACCGCTTTTCGGGGCTGTTAAAATGCCGGCCACGTAGCCAACCGCCAGCGCGAGCATTGTGCCCGTTGCCAGCCGTTTGGTGCTTTTTTTCATCACTTGCCTCGTTTCTTGTCCTTAGTTGCCATGCCACCGAGGTTTCGAAGAATTTGTATGATTCCAAGCGGTCCGCTGACATTCGACAACACTTGCCCGACGTGCTCGGCACTTTGTACGATATGCTCAGCTTTATCGACGATTCGCTGCACCGATTTCATAATGCGCATACCCTGTATCATAAATATGATACCGAGCGTTAAAAATATCGCTAATGCGATTGACAAATATATGACGAGGATTTGCTCAGTAGTTGTCATAGATACTACTAGTATACAACAGAAATTCTACTCTGACAGTTTGTGCTGCAGATATGCACGCAAAGGTTCACCGATATCATTGCGCTTCAATGCGAAATCTACGACAGTTTTGATATATTCAAGTTTGTCTCCGGCATCGTAATAGCGGCCATTTTTGATCTCTGCCGCCAGTATTTTTTTATGGTCAGCCAACATCAGTTTTAACGCATCGTTGTACCACAATTCAGCACCTTCTTCGAGCGTATCCTTAACACGATGCAAATAACCGAAAATTTCAGGTGTAAATAAAAAACCGCTCACCATTGCTAAATCTGACGGTGATTCTGCGCGGGACCCAGGTTTTTCGAGAATATCTTTAGCTTCTAATAGCCCGGGTGCTATTTCGTTGCCGCCAACAAATCCGTATTTTTTAAAATCATCTTCAAATAATGCACGAACGCAGGCTAATACGGATGTGCCATGCTCTTCGTATAAATCGCAAAGCTGCTTAAATCTTACGGGTTCCGACACGATGAAATCATCGCTCCACGTGTATATAAACGGTTCGTCGCCGATAAGGTGTTCGACGTCGAGGAGCGGCACACCGTTACCGTACAGTTTTTGCTGTCGTACAAATACAAAATTTGCAAGATCTGCGATATCTTCAACCTCCTCTATGAAGTGCCGCTTTTTCTCGCCACCCATCTGTAAGTTTGCAATTAAATCACCGGTTGGAACATCAAAATGATCTTCGATACTGCGCTTAGCTTGGCCGGTGACGATAATGATGTCGGTTATACCAGCTTCAACCAATTCCTCTACGACATATTGAATGATCGGTTTATCAACGATCGGGAGCATCTCTTTCGGCATCGCTTTGGTCTGAGGCAAAAAACGGGTGCCGAAACCTGCAGCAGCAATCACGGCTTTACGGACGTCACTCATGATTTAGATTTCTCCTTAAGCTTAAGTAGTGTATCGTATGCCAAAAGTATAGCACCTGAATCAGTCATCTTACCAGATTTAGCATTAGCGATTAGCTTATCGATGCTGATTTTTACCAGTTCGCCGCTTTGTTCATTAAGTTCCAGTTTTTGACCTGTTATATGTGGTACGCAATTTAATGCAAGAAAATAATAGCGCCACGCATTGGAATATGCATCACAGCATAATTTTCCCATAAATTGCATTTCACCTGGCTCATAGCCGGTTTCTTCTTCTAATTCGCGCTGGGCGGCCGCTTTGACATCTTCATTTACTTCCGCTCCGCCACCCGGTAATTCATCCATGACGGTCTCTGGACCTGGCCGAAATTGCCGAAACACTAAAACTTTATTGTCTTTAGTCAGCGCAATCGTCGCTACATCAACTGAATTTTCTGAGTAAAACGTCCCGAATTGTTCAACTCTGCCATCAGGATGTTTAAATGTCTTAAAGACGAACGAGCGGTAACCCGTATTTATAATCGTTGTCGGCTCTTCCCTTTGCCATTTTTTCATACGGTATGAGTGCTAGATACCAAGTTGTTTTTTGATAAGTTGTTGCGCCAGGCCGGGGTTGGCTTTGCCTTTGGATGCTTTCATGACTTGGCCTACCAAAAAGCCAATCGCTTTCATTTCACCGTTTTTGACATCTTCGGCAGCTTTTGCATTATCGCTTAGCACCTGTTCGACGATTGTGGCGATTTCGCCTTCGTCTGAAACCTGAATAAAGCCCTGCTCCTCGGCATGTTTCGCTAAATCAGCCGGATATGCGTCCGACGCGAATATGTCCGTGACCAGTGTTTTAGCATTAGTGGAACTGAGTTTTCCAGCTTTCACCAGATCGTATAGTGCTTTATAAAAAGCAAGGCGGGCGTCGTTATCCTGAGTATTTCGGACTTTTTCGTCGTTTCGCAATGGTATTTCAATGTTGACGAACCAATTCGATAATTGCTTTGCAAATTCTTTTTCCTGTAAATTCTGTTCTATTAGTTCAAGATACTTAACCTGCTCGTCGTCGAGTTGGGCTTCCAGCAGCGTGTCGGACTGCGAATCGTCTAATCCAAGTTGCTTTAGTTTATCTCGCCATTCAGCCGGCATCACCGGCATTTCTGCCTTTACCGTGTTGATGTACTCGTCATCGATCTGTAGAGGCGGCAAATCGGGATCGGGCATGTAGCGGTAGTCATCGGCGTTTTCTTTAGTCCGCTGCGAGAATGTCTTTTGCTTTGTGTCGTGCCAGCCACGCGTTTCTTGGACGATTATTTCGCCCTTTTCAAGCAATTCAATCTGCCGGTTAATCTCGTATTCGATGGCTTTTTCAACCGCTCGGAAACTATTCAAGTTTTTCGTTTCGCTCCGGGTGCCCATCTTTGATGCATCTGTACTCACCGAAACGTTAACATCGAACCGCATATTGCCGTAATACAGGTTGCAATCGGATACATCAGCGTAACGCATACGTAGATACAGCTCGCGCGCATATGCTTTGGCTTCGGCGGCTGAATGCATGTCTGGTTCGCTGACTATTTCAAGTAGCGGAGTGCCTGCACGGTTCAGATCGACCAAACTAAAGTCTTTACCTTCGGGGTGTGTGCTTTTGCCGGCGTCGGCCTCCATATGCGCACGTGTGATGCCGATCTTTTTATTTACGCCGTCAACTTCCACCATAACTTCTCCGCCTAAAATGATCGGCTCATCAAACTGGGTAATCTGGTATCCCATCGGCAAATCAGGATAAAAATAATGCTTACGGTCGAACTTGCTGAATTTTTGCGGTTCGGTGCCTAATGCGAAAGCGGCTTTTGATGCCAGATGAAGCGCTTCTTTGTTAAATACCGGTAATGCGCCCGGCAAGCCGAAATCTATATGGCTGACCAAAGTATTGGAGGGAGCCTCGCGTGCATCATTATCTACGGCGGAGAAAAGTTTCGTCTTAGTTTTCAGCTGCACATGGCATTCGATACCGATTGTCGGCGTATATTTCTTGCGAATGTCGGCCGATATCATTTTTCAAGCGCTCCCAGATCTTTCAAAGCCTGCCTGAATCCGACCAACGCCTCTTTGACATCTTTTTGCTTGAGCTTGACGTTTTCTTCATGCACGATCTGATTACGCAATTTGTGCGCATACCAGACAGAATCGTTATCAGTCAGAATCCTTTGTGCAGCCACTAGGCGCTCTCCCATGGCTTTGCCTTTGAACCGTTTTTTCCGCAATGCCTCGTCTAATAATTTATCCGCGTTGATAACAGCCAGCGGCCAGGTATTTTTGCTTTTACACAACGTCTGTAACTCTTTCCAGTGTTTTTCAAAATAAGATTTTTTGAGTGCGCGCGGCCGACGCTGTAGCAATCCGACGCCAACAATAAGCAATATGATAATGACAATTGCCGCTACCACTATCAGTGCGCTGCTCATTTTATTAGCTCCTCTACTTGTTTAGCAAAACCCAACAATTCTTTATCTTTGCGCTGCGGGGCCATTAACTGTAACCCTACCGGCAAACCATCGCTCATTCCGCCAGGAATATTGATCGCAGGAATACCAGATAAACTCGCACCGACAGTCATCACATCAGCCAGGTACATCTTTAGCGGATCATTCGCGTTTTCGCCGATTTTGAATGCGGTGGTCGGAGCGGTCGGTCCCAGTAAATAATCCACCTTCGGAAACGCCTCGTTATATTCATTGATCAGTTTGGTGCGCACAGTCTGCGCCTTTTTATAATACGCGTCATAGTACCCGCTACTCAATACATATGTGCCGACCATGATCCGACGTTTCACTTCTTTACCGAATCCTAATCCACGGGATTTCGTATATTTTTCATTTAAATCCTTTGCGCCCGCATATGAATATCCATAGCGTTGTCCGTCATAACGGCTTAGATTACTACTCTCTTCAGCAGGAACAAGTATGTAATACACCGCCAAACTTAGTGGCATGCTGGGCAAGCTGATTTCCTGAATATCCGCACCGGCGTCTTTCAATTTTTGAATTGCAGATTCTATGACAGAACGTACAACTTTATCCAACCCTTCTACCAAATATTCTTTTATGACACCGACTTTCACATCTTTTATCTGCGAACCGTTGTCGAGAAGGTAACTGTCCTGTCGTTCAACGGTCGTTGAATCCAGCGGATCCTTTCCCGCGACGACATCCAACACTAAAGCCGCATCATCAACTGTCCGCGCCAGTGGTCCGATTGTATCAGTACTGCTGGCTGCTGCTACAACACCGCTACGGCTCACCAGTCCGTAAGTAGGTTTATACCCCACGCAGCCGCTAAAACTTGCTGGTTGGCGAATTGATCCACCTGTATCTGTTCCAACTGCAAATGGTACCATATCGAGAACTACAGATGCGGCAGGACCACCCGAAGTACCGCCAGAAACTCTAGTTTTATCATGAGGATTTTTGGTCGTGAAAAAATCGCTATTTTCGGTGCTTGAGCCGATTGCAAACGCATCGAGATTTCCTTTGGCAGCACATATCGCTCCAGCAGCTTCAAGCCGATTGATTGCCGTTGACTGATAGGGTGCCTCGAATCCTTTGAGGATATTGCTGGCAGCCGTCGTGTCGGCGCCAAAAACTAAAAAGTTGTCTTTTGCTATAAACGGCACTCCGGCGAGCGGCCCGATTTTTTCGCCCTTTGCCACTCTGGCATCGATTTCGTCAGCTCGTTCCAACGCCCGTTTTTCGAGTGTGGCAATTATCGCGTCGTATTCTTTTTTGTCTGCGATTGACTTGAGCGACTTTTCGACTAAATCGCGGGCTTTGAGTTCGCCGCTCTGTACTTTGGCGGCAATATCCGAGATTGGCAGCCACTGACTTTGTGCCGACATTATCCGATCATCCTTTTGACTTTCAGATGGTCGTTTTTGATTTCTGGGACGTTTTTGAGTAATTCTTTTGGTGCATAGCCGTAATCGACTACTTCGTCATTACGCATGACATTAGTCAGGCCCGTAACCTGATTGGTTGGTTTCAATCCAGTAACGTCAGCATTCTGCAACTGTTCGACGAAATGAAGGATTTCGGTTAATTCTTTGCTGTATTGATCGATTTCGTCTTCAGACAAATCGAGCCGGGCCAATCGGGCCAATTTCAAAACATCATCTCGTGAAAGGTCTGCCATTTGGAGTTAAGTATAGCATCCCCTAACAGAGACCACCAAAGATTTTTCACAATATTTTACTATTTTAGTCTATATAATTTTTATGCTTAAGAGTAGACAACATCACCAACTTAAAATCTGTGTATTCATTTATAACGTTCGGACACAAAATCTAAAGAGCCGAACTGCACAGCCAACCCCGTCATTGCAGTAAATATAGGCTCAAATTTTTTTAAGTAGCTACCGTCTCCCGGATTTTGAACGCTCACCAGTGGTATCCGAAAAATTTCACTGTTTACATTGAGTTTTGGCATTGCGCCGCGCAACACTTCTCGTTCACGTCTTACTCTTTCGTCTTCAATATTAAAATAAATGCCTACTTTGGTATAACTGTTTGCGCTCCAACTATCAATCTTATCTACACTCAAAATTATCTTATTGTTAGCAAATATTCCTAAACCATCATTTCTTAGATATGACAAAGCGTCAGCAACGAGCCTATCGGATTGAGATGCATACATTTCGAGCGTTGATGAATGGCGAAGTGCAAGTGGCTGCGGGAGATCTTGAATCATCATACCAGCATAGTAAGCTTCTTGATTAAGCAAGGCCATGAGCTGATTTATATCAGGCGGCGTAAGCAATAGGCGGCCTATAGCGCCTCTGACGCGATTTGAGTCTTCGCCCACGTCACGCCGCAAGTCCCCTTCATGCATCCTACCCCGCGCGAGACCTCTTGCATATGGGCTCATACCCCGAACGGCCCTACTGCCATGGATGCTTTTACTCATCAATAAATTTATTATGACATATCAATAGCAAAATGCTTATTTTAATTTATTTTTGATATCTGTAATAATGTCGCGCAACTCGGCGGCTTTTTCGAATTCAAGGTTGGCTGCTGCCAAATCCATTTGTGACGTCAGATCTTTAATTAGCGTGCCGTATTCGTCTTTCGGAATTTTTTTAAGGTCAAGCTTGGCTTTTTTGGCTTCTTCTGGCAAATCAGGACGAAGTCCTTTTTCTACAGCTTTACTGATGCCTATTGGCGTGATGCCGTGTTCCGTATTGTAAGATTCCTGCAACTTGCGGCGACGTTCAGTTTCACTAATAGTCTTACGCATACTTTCGGTAATATGGTCGGCGTACATCAGTACATGTCCTTCAACATGCCGGGCAGCGCGGCCGACCGTCTGAATCAATGCCTGTTCGCTGCGCAAGAATCCTTCTTTATCGGCATCAAGTATAGCCACTAGTGAAACTTCTGGCAGATCAAGCCCTTCACGCAACAAATTTATTCCAACTAATACGTCATACGTACCAAGACGCAAGTCACGAAGTATATCTGTCCGCTCGAGCGTATCCACGTCGCTGTGTAGATACGCGACTTTTAGGTTGATGTCCTGCAAATATTCTGTAAGTTCCTCTGACATGCGTTTCGTAAGGGTCGTTACTAAAACACGTTGGTGTTTTGCGATCGTCGAACGGATTTCGGCTATAAGATCATCAATCTGGCCTTCAATCGGCCGGACTTCGATTTTTGGATCTAGTAAGCCGGTCGGGCGTATTAGTTGCTGCGCCGGCTCGGGCGACCGGCTCAACTCATATTGTGCGGGTGTGGCTGACACATAAATTACCTTGTTGATGTGTTTCTCGTACTCGGTGAATGTCAGAGGTCGGTTATCAAGCGCACTCGGAAGACGGAATCCATAATCCACTAAAACTTCCTTACGTGCGCGGTCGCCGTTATACATGCCGCGGACCTGAGGTATCGTCATGTGCGATTCATCCACGAACATCAAAAAATCGTCCGGGAAATAATCAAGCAGCGTGGCTGGTTGCTCGCCGGGTTGGCGATTTGTCAGATACCGGGAATAGTTTTCGATGCCTTTTACAAATCCGGTTTCTTCGAGCATTTCCAGATCGAATCTTGTCCGTTGGTTCAGGCGTTGCGCTTCTAGCAACTTGCCTTCTTTGTTGAATTGTTCGAGCCGTTGCGCCAACTCGCTCTCAATTTGTCCGAGTGCAATCTTTAATTTTTCGTACGGCGTTACATAGTGCGAACCAGGAAAGATTTTGATTGCATCCGGCTTACCGAGGATTTCGCCGGTCAATGGATCGATTTTGGTGATACGCTCGACTTCATCACCGTAAAATTCAATCCTGTACGCGACTTCTTCGCCAGCCGGATACACATCAACTACATCTCCATGTACTCTGAAAGTACTGCGGTGAAAATCAATGTCGTTGCGCTGATATTGGATATCCGACAGCTGGCGTAACATCTTATCTCTTACTCGACGTTCGCCAGTCTTAACGGCGATTGAGAGGCCATCGTAATCTTCAACCGAACCAATACCGTAAATACAGCTGACACTAGCGACTATCAGTACATCCCGCCGACTAAGAAGCGAATCTGTAGCCGCATGGCGCAACCGATCGATCTCCTCATTAATAGCAGAATCTTTTTCGATATACGTGTCGCTGCGCGGAATATAAGCCTCCGGCTGATAATAATCGAAATAACTGACGAAATAATGCACGGCATTGTTCGGAAAAAACTTCTTGAACTCACCGTACAGCTGCGCCGCCAACGTTTTGTTGTGGCTTAAGACCAGCGTTGGCTTTTGGAGCTGCTGGACGATATTTGCCATGGTAAACGTCTTGCCAGATCCGGTAACGCCCAGCAACGTCTGCTCTTTGACGCCAGAATTGAGGCCAGAAACCAACTGGGCAATCGCCCCAGGCTGGTCACCGGTCGGCTTGAACTCACTCTTTAAGTCAAACTTACTCATCCATCTATTGTAACAAGCTATTGGCTGACTTGGGGAATACCAGAAAACCCATTTATAGCATCCTTAAACGCAGCAGCTGCGGCTATAGCTTTACTTTGGTTTGCTGGAGTTGATTGACAGCCGTTTTTATTATTTACGCCGATACTGTTCTTCACTACATAATAATATGCACCGAATTTATGATCCGTACCGTATTTCTTCGTTAGTAATTCTCCAGTCACAGGGTCACTTTCATTAGTAGAGTACATGAATAATATTGACGGTGACCAACCACCTGCCTTACATTGTGTGTCTTTGAGGGATTTTAAAGATAAATCTACCTGTTCGGGGATAACACCGCTTTTATCATAGCCAGACACCGTATAGTACGCGTCGGAAATAGGTGATGTTAACGGAATTCGTATATGCAGCTCCTTGATTTCAAGGTATTTTTGCGCATTCGTGTTAACGCTTGTGTTCGTTTTCAATTTATTTGCGGAGTTCTTGCTAGACGTCACCGGCTGTGAATCAGAAATGGACTGGGTGTTTAATTTATTTGTTGAATGCTGGCTATGCCACACGAACCATCCTGTAAAACCAAGTATCCCGACTATTACCAATACAAGTAGCCCTTCGACAACCGAGAATCCATTTTGTTTTTTCATTCAATAGCTCCTATTCGATAGCATTTTTAACTCCACTTCTAATCAGCGACGATCTTCTGTATTTCGCTTTCCAAATTACTTTGAATCGGTTGATATTGTTTCGCTAAATTTTCATCCGTTCGTGTAGCACACAACGGTTCAATAGTGTGCCCACGGAAATAGTAATAGTTTCCGATTTTAACATGCCAGTTTGATTTAATATTTAAATCATTTCCATTTGCACTACGTGCTAGAAATACATCATCCAATCCCGCATGGCAGCCGCCCACTTGCTGCACCAATGAGTGCAACTTCTTGGTACTGATGTACATCATGCCGTTATCATCCTTTTCGTAGTATGCATCCATCGTATTCGTCGATAATGGGATCTTCACACCCCATTCTTTGACAATCAGATATGATGATGTCTTACTTCCTTCACTTGTATCCTGCGTGAAATGCTTACCGTCTTTGGTTACACAAATCTGCGGATATGTTTCCTGTATTTTACTGCCGCTGGCCTTTGTGCACTCATCATACGTAGTGATCTTTATGCCGGTATTTTTGGGCGGTGCCGAATCAGAAACCGTTTGGTCATTCGTTTTTTTAGTGTTATTTACACTGTGCCATACGAACCAACCGGTAAATGCTACTATGAAAACCGCGACGATGACGAGTAAGCTTTCGACCGGTGAAAAACCTGATTGTCTCTTCACACTAATGCCCTATTATTCGAATTTCAAACTGCCGATTATCTTATTGAAAGCTGCTTCCTGGTTTTGCGTCGGGCCTTCATTGCTTGACTTGGGATATTGGGTGTATATCGCGGTATAGGTGATGTTGTTCTTGACGAAAATATCCTGATAGACTTCCGCACCATCTGGATACGCGCCGAGCCCGTCGCCCTGGCCCTGGGCTGTACCGCAGTAGAAAGTACCAGTCACTCCATCAGCCGTTACGGTACTTTTTACCACTTTGACCCAACCGTCGTGTTTTTTATCAGTAAAAATGGCGTAGTCAGCTTTGTTAGTCATATCACCTGGGACTGAGCTGATTGAAACTTGGCTGACCGTGCCGTCGGTACCGCATCTTGCAATCGACTTTTTATCAGGCCCAATATCCAATGACCTGTCTGCAGCGCCGCCGCAAAGTTTTTCGGTCGTATCTAGGTGCACCCAATTGGACGGATAGTTGACGCTGAATTTGCCAACTGTATTTTTATAATTTATGACACCCTTTGATTTATCAAGCATATATATCG
Organism: Saccharimonadales bacterium (SeqCode); assembly: GCA_035478715.1. Taxonomy (GTDB): domain Bacteria; phylum Patescibacteriota; class Saccharimonadia; order Saccharimonadales; family UBA4665; genus JAICLK01. The sequence goes on along the minus strand of DATIJK010000053.1, from coordinate 5,658 downwards.
GATCACCAGCTTTTGGCACGGGCTGCGATTGACTGACTGTTTCTTCGGACAATTTATTCGTATCTTTCCGCACATGCCAGACATACCAGCCAGTTCCTGTTATTAGCGCGACGACCACAAGCAACAATATCGCTTCGATTGCCGAAAAACCTGTTTCTTTTTTCATTTGGAACCTTTCAATCAATTAAATTTCAAGCTATCGATGATGTTATCGAATGCAGCAGTTTCATCCATCGTCGGGCCTAGATTGCTCGTTGCCGGATACTGGGTATACTGCGCAATGTAGGTATTTCCGTTCGTATAAAATACGTCCATTTTTACATTTGAACCGTCCGGATACTCATCTTCGAAAAACGTCTGGCCTTTGGCCGTTCCGGAATACTGCATGCCTTTTACCCCGTCAACCGTGATGGCACTCTGTTGTAATTTTGTCCAACCCGATTGTTGACCATTCAGGAAAACTACTGCTGTAGATTGCGTATTGTCACCTTTCACCGATACGACAGTCACTTGGCTGACCGACAATTTCGGACCTCCACCGCAATTTTCGACGGATTTGCTATTTGGTCCGACGCCCACGTATCGATTTTCTTTATGTTGGCAATTATGGTCGTTTTGAGCCATACTAATCCAGTTTGACGGATAGTCGAATGTGAATTTTCCAAGCGCATTATGATAATGGGTCATACCGGTTTCGGAATTTTTCGCATACGAAGGCGTGTACGATCGCTTTGTCGGCTGAGATTGTTTGGCTGTTTCTTCAGAGATTTTTTTTGTGTTCTGCTGGACATGCCAAACATACCAACCTGTTCCTACGATCAAAGCCAGTATCACGATTAGTAAGATGCCCTCAATTACAGAAAAGCCGTTTTGGTTTGATTTCTTAGATAGATTCATGGATTTTTATTCGTTTCATAGTTAGTGTTAGTGCTGCTGCTCGTCCAACATTTCGGCTCAAGCAAGTTACTTACCGCGAAGTGATTTACTAGCGCACAGCTCGGTACGCCGTTTTCAGAAAATTGGTTAGTAGGACTTGTCTCGCGCCAGCCGCTCATGGTGTTGACCACAATCATGAACGCGTGTGCATATGCATCAGGATTATCCGCCTTACAACCGTAGTTTAGTATTGCAAATTTATTTACTTCGACTTTTAATATCGTATATTTCGGCACGTCATATCCCGTCGCCGGACTATTTATTGCACATCCACCATTATCTTTTTTAAGCAGGCTTACTAATGCCACGGGGGCGTTTCCAGTGTTATCTATGACTATTGCCGGTGGCAGATTGTCTTTATGCGTAATGTCGGTATAACGCTGGCCGACTTCCCAGTTTATTTTGCCTGGGTCAGTAAACATCATGCCGTAAATCTTACAATCAGATTCCGCTCCGATTACTGTCGGATCGACACGCTTTCCGCCGGCTTTTATACACGAATTATAATCAGTGACTTTCTTAACCTGCTGTCCGTGCCAAACATACCAACCGGTGAATCCAACGATACCGACGATCACCAGTATCAGAATCCCTTCGATCGCAGTGAATCCTAGCTGTTGTTTATTGCGCATTTGTAGATTTTAGTTAAATTTAAGTGATTCAAATGAAGTAAGTGTGTTCTTAGATAAAGGATTGGTATTATCCCCATTCGGGCTGAACAGGTAGACATCATACGTATAGCCATTGTGGTATATGAGGTAGACGGTCTTTAGTGCGGCGTGTGGAGATGGGAAGTCATATTTGATCGCATTATTGCCATCAATTGTAAGTGCGGTGGTCGTGTATTTCATTTCCTTTCCGCTGTTTGCTGTTTGACTATTTGCATTCTTATCAGAGATTCTTTCATTTTCCAAAGTTTTCATCAATGATTGTTTAAAGACGACTATCGATATTCCGTCCGCTCCTAAAGCTTTCCCGCCCAAACTTTTAACATCAAATTCTGCTAGTGGATCTTTGCCTCCGGTCATCGAACCACCTGAAACCTTACTGAAAAACCACGCTGATGGATAAGAGAAGCTGAATTTGTATGTCGAGTCGGAATACGTTTTCCAGTTTGCTGGTACAGTGGTAGTTTTCTTATATACTTGTACCGAACTTTGGCTTGATGATTGAGAATTAGCTGCAGCTTGAGCGTTCGTTTTGTCGACATTCTTTTTGCTTTGCAAGACAAACCAGCCGGTGAATCCTAGAATTCCGACGATCACTACTAATAGAAGACCTTCGACGACTGTGAAGCCTGCGCGTTCATTTATTTTCATATGGTGCCCTTTTTGTTTTTGCTTATACGCAAACCGAATTATAGCATTAGCATGATAATTAACACAACAGATTAGCCGTTGCGGGGAGGAAATTCGTCTGCGTGAACATACCAATCAGGTTTATTTCTGGCAATATCTTTACGGATATCAGCATATTTCACATCTAGGATATTGACGATTTTTTCGACCAAACGATCGGGATCGTCGTCATATACGACCAGGTCGCCGTTTGGCGGTTCAAGAATTTGCATCAGTTCCGGTATGATGTCTGCCGTTCCGCCGCTGCCCAGGAGCACCCCGCATGGCTTGTGGGCCTCGAGCCCGCTGGTGAATTCATGCAGGCTGCCGAAACGACCACCGACTGTAATAACGGCATCACTTGATTGCACCAGATACAAGTCTCGGCCGACATAATTCATGCCGGTGAAGTTTATAAAGTCAAAGACATCATGCGGCAACCGGTATTTTCGAATATGCTCATTCAAGCTTACAGCCGGGCTGAAGCCGACGCTCATGCCGCCTGCACTTTTCGCGCCGCGCGCCGCGTAATACGGCAACCCTACCGTCGCGCCGGTGATAAGAATGTGGCCGCTTTTGCCGACAGCCACTCCCACTTCTTCGGCTTTCTTCCACGAATGCTTCAGCGTCTCGCCCATAGCTGCGCCGGACACACAGATTGAGTACCGCAATTTTTTATTATCTTTTAATGGGGCTGTCATTTTTGACCTTCTGACGCAATTCCCATTATCAGGGTGCTGTCTTGCAGTACCCTGCATCTGAAATAAATTTTATTCATGCTTACGCTCTATTCTATGCTATCAATTTATTATCTACAACCTCGCCGTCAACAAGTTTCAGAACGGCATCTTCGGCGGTTTCCTGGTGCATATAGCGCAGCATCAGCTCGCGCCAGAGATGTTCGCGCAGATATTTTACGATCCGATGTTCGTATGGCAAACGGTTACAAAAATTCAACGCGACATCAGTCAGATTCAATGATACCGGCGTTTGGCCGTGCATATATCCGGCAGAGGATTTACCCTTCCAGAACTCGAAACGCGGCAAGAGCTTTGCTAGCACGTTTTCAATTGCTATTGGCTTTAGATCGTCATGTTGGACATGCGGCTCGAACAATTCGGGGACATACGAATCCTCATTTCGGCCAAAATAATGCTGCATCAATTTCCATGGAATTTTTTCGCCTGTCATTGATACACTCGTGTACGGTTCGCCCCTGACAGATTCGGCAAACAATGTACCGAAATCGGGTCTGACCTGATTCAATTTAAGATAGGCACTGCTATACCGGATCTCGTTGATTTCCTGCAATGCTACCAAAAGAGTTGTTAAGGCTGCCCCTGGGACGGACTCTGACTTAAGCGGAAGCATCACGATCGTGCCGAGCTCGTTGTACCGTAATATATTATGATGATGCTTTTGAACGAACGCATCGCTGAATCCCAGCCATTTTTTATTGTTTGGGGCGAGTATTGCTACGTCACGAACTTCAAAATCGGTAGACTTTAATTTTTTATATTGCGTTAGTAGCGAGCGATGCCATTGGCGGGTTTCGGCTATTGAAGCAGCTGCGAGTATTTGGGCCGGCGGTTCGTGTTTTAACATCGAATCCGCAGTTCTATAGCCAAGCTGTTTCATGGCTTTTTTTGGCGGATTCTTTTTAAGTAATCTTTTTAATACGGTTGACTTGAGCGTGAATGTCGTTTTGGGAAAATCCAGTTTTTTTAGGGTTCTTTGGACCTTCGTCATCAAGTTTGCATCTGGGTCGATAGTACCAAGCAGTTGATTGATTGCATCGTCATCTTGCCGCAAACGGTTCATAAGTGCGTTGTATAATTCGGGGCCGGTCGTATCATTCGGGTCAAGTCCTAGCGCATCGATAGCATTTCTAACCTGGTGTCTGACTTCGCCCGACAACCGAATATCTTCGCTGGGGTTGCCGCTAGCATGTTCAAGCTGGCGTAATCCCAATCTAAAAGCAGGTTCACGCGCCCCCAATAATTCAGATAGCTCCCTCGTCATAGCTACTTAAAATCTTACCACAAGCATTACATGGTAGATAGTGGTTCGAAGAGGGAATTTGGCAAATTGTGTTGTAATTAATGCAAACTTAAAATCGTGTTGGATGATAATTTTCTGGCGCGTGATGAAGAAAATTCAATAACTGGTGTTCACTTAGTAGTCCGGCTTGAGCGCCGACTTTCTGAACAACCATCATTGAATTTATCGGGGCCCAACGCAATGCGTCTTGTAAACTCAATCCCTTGGCCAGTGCAGCCACAAATGTCGATGCAAAGGCATCACCCGCACCGGTTCGTTCAAATGGCGGTGCGATATCTGGATATAGCGGCATCTTGAATCTTTCGTTGCCGTCGCTGGCATAGGCACCTTTCGGTCCGTCCGTTACGACTACAATCCGCGGGCCAAGTTCGTGCAGCTTATCAATCAGATCATGCACATCGTCATGCTTGCCGCCACCGACCTTTACAGCTTCCTCGCGGTTCAGTATCAATACTTCCGAACGCTTGTATATCCGATGTAGCCGTTCCGTGCCTGCTTCCATCTGAAAAGTTCCTGGCTGAAAAGCCATCTTTACATCAGGATTCGCATTGAGCCAATTAGCTACGTTGTCGTGATACGGAATCGCTTTTTTGCTGATTGAACTGAAATAGACCCAACGAGGAATCTCGCCCGGTCTGAAATGCGGCCAGTGATAATCATATTCTTCATGCTTGATAAGTATCGTACGTTCTTCTTTGTACCAGAGCACGAAATGATAATTGCTTAGTTTGCCCGGATTGATACGAACGAATCTGGTATCAACTTTTCTTTCGCCAAGGGCGTGGATCATGTCACGCCCGTATTTGTCCCCGCCCACATTCGTCACGAAACTGCTGTTCAACCCTAGCTTCGCAAACGCGACAGCCGCATTCGCAGCGTTGCCGACTGCCTCAATTACTTCGCGGTGGTCAAACGGAATTTTTGTTCCGAACGGAATTGCCAGCCATTGCTCGCCATTTCGTTCATGTTCGACTTTTTCTTCTTTGTCGAGCAATCTAATGAAGTCGTCAGTGACGATATCACCAATGCTCAAGACGTCAATCTGCTCCATGCCCGCCCTTATGTTTTAATCATTAGCTTAATTGTGCCACATGTTGATTAGCAATTACAAATCCTGGCTGTGCGACACGAAATTCTCGGTATTTAGTGTCGATTCGTCAAGCTCACCTTTTGAAGCTGCCGATGCAAACTGCAGTTGCTGTTTGAATAAATTCTGAGATGCATCGACTGCTTGGCGATCGGCTGCCCAGGCTTTCAGCACTGGATCCTGTAGCGCCCGGGAATACGAAAACGTCAAGCCCCACGGATGCGGACCGCGCTTTGC
>DATIJK010000052.1:0-12306 GCA_035478715.1 Saccharimonadales bacterium (SeqCode) | reverse complement strand
CCGTATGCCGGCGGCTGCAAACTCGGTACCAGAACTGTCGAACCGCACTTGTTCGCATTGGAGCAGTTCGGCGTGGATATTGTCGCGACCAAAGGCTATTACAACGTAACGGTCCGCAAAAAGCCTGCTGGCCGAATCGTTATGTACGAATCCGGCGATACCGCCACCGAAAATGCACTGTTCGCTGCAGCTTGTGAGCCGACCGAAACGATCATCGAGATGGCGAGCGCTAATTATTCAGTCCAAGATGTGTGTTATTTCTTGCAAAAACTCGGCGTAAAGATCAGCGGTATTGGTACCACAACGCTGAAAGTCCGCGGCTTAGGGCATGTTAAACGGAACATTACGTATGCACCGGTCGAAGATCCCATCGAAGCCATGTTCTTCACTGCTGCAGCCATCACGACGAATTCAAAGATAATGATTCGGCGCGTACCGATCGAATTCATGGCGCTCGAATTGCTCAAGCTCAAAAAAATGGGGCTCAAATACGAAACCTCGTGGCGCTACAAAGCAGCCAACGGCGAAACTGATCTGGTTGATCTGACGATTTTTAAGCACGATGGTAAACTACGCGCACTTGGCGAAAAGATTTACAGCCGCCCATATCCGGGTTTGAACGCAGATAATTTGCCATATTTCGTACCGATCGCAGGCGTGGCAAGGGGTCGTACGCTCATCCACGACTGGATGTACGAAAACCGTGCGCTCTACTACACCGAGATGACCAAAGTCGGTATGCAGATCGAACTGGTCGACCCGCACCGTTTGTACATCTATGGGCCGACTTCATTTACAAAAGCTGATGTCGTTTGTCCGCCGGCGCTCCGTCCGGCAAGCCTGTTGCTCATCGGTATGCTCGCTGCGGATGGCTGGTCTACATTGCGAAATATTTACACGATCAACCGCGGCTACGAAGATTTGGCCGAACGATTGAACTCCCTCGGCGCTCGCATTAGCGTCCTGCACGAGATATAATTTTCAGCTATGAAACTGTTGATTCTGTTCGGCCCGCCGGCAGTCGGTAAGCTGACTGTCGCAGAAATCCTCGAAAAACAGACTGATTTCAAACTGTTTCACAACCACATGATTACTGATGGATTGATGAAAATTTTCGGCGCCAATAGCCCGTCCGAAGACAAGCTGAGCAGGCTGATACGTGAAGCAGTGATCGGCGAAGCAGCCGAGGCTGGCATCGATCTGATTTTTACGTATGTATGGAATTTTCTATTACCGAAAGGCAAAAATAATATCGACGCGTACAAGGCGCAATACGAATCCCGGGGCGGTGAAGTGATATTCGTCGAGTTGGATGCCTCGCGCGAGGTGCGGATGAATCGCGCTGAAGACCCGGAACGGTACAAAATCAAACCGAACACGGTTAATGCAGATGATATCGCAGGCTATGTGCATGATAGATTCACAAGCCCCACACCGTTTTACTTCCCAGAAAATTACTTCAAAATCGACACGAACGACAAAAGTCCCCAGCAAGTTGCGGATGAAATATTGAACTTAAATATTTTGTAACAGATGGTAACTAGAAATTGACGATACGCTAATGTCCAAAATTTTTATAAGTTGAGAATTTAGCTGAAAACTCTGAATTGTAATGCTATAAACCCCAATAAGAGCACCCAATATTGTATTCTACATCATCGATCTTACCTGACCACGTTCTGTCATTTTGATTAAGCGTAATCCTATACGCTTGTTCCAGCCACCAACAGTCGTCATACCAGGTTCTTGTTCCCACAACACCGTCCACACTGCTTCCGGCTTTATCATTTCTTTGCAAAGCTTTGACCGCGCTGAGTGTTGCTGGGCCGAATAATCCATCTGGATATCCTACCGGTAGCATACCCTTGGATGCGTAATAACGCTGAAGGATATTCAGTGAAGTCTGAAGTTGCACGACACACCAATAGTAAGTATTTGGCGCGTATCTGTATGTACGTGCGTAACAATCATGTGCCGGCAAAGCCTTGGGCTTTACTATAATGAATCCTCCGACACCGACGAAGATAAGGACAAAGACGGACATGATTATAAAATTCCGCCGGCTCATATTGAGCAATCTTGATTTAAGTTTTGTTCTGCTGGAATTTTTACTTCTGGTTTTTGTTTTCGGCATACGATGCCCCTATTTATAACCTAAGCATAAGTGCTAATGTTTAAAAATGTCAAGTTAACTTGCAGGAAATAGAATCTGTAACAAAATGCAGAGCGAGTCGAATGGTGCGGTTGACGGGAGTATAGCTATTCCCAAGTGCCTTTTATAAGATTCTCTTTCTTCATTCTCGACCATCGTTTTATTTGGGCTTCACGTCTGCGCGCGGATGATTTGTCTGGAAAACGGATTAGATACATATTCAAGATGAAATTCACCTTGATCTTTTGCCATTTTAGCGCCCAATCCTGCATTGTGCATCTTTAGTCTTTCTGTCGGTTTTGATGAAATTCCCACGTAATAATAGCCCGCCTTGCTTACACAGATATAGACATACCAGCTCATCAAACAATAGGGCCCTTCGACAAGCTCAGGGTCATTCGCCTCGCTTCTAATTAACAAATCAATATGTGTACGAAAATTTAAAATTGCAAAAAGAAGGTTTACCATGAGCGAGCGTAGCGAGTCGAATGGTGCGGGTGGCGGGAGTCGAACCCGCGTCGCCAGTTTGGAAAACTGGAATAATGGCCGTTATACCACACCCGCAATTGCTAATGCTATCGCGGAAAAGCCCGCCAGATACGCTCAGCTGGGACAATTATACCTGATTTTATCTTAGAGGTTTATCCTCTAGTAATTATACTGTTTCGTTTTGAGGATTTCGCAGTTCTCGGCGTTGCCTGATCGCTTCAGCCGCTACGCCTAATACCAATCCATCTAAGCCTGCGAAAGTAATTGCCCACGCTTTATCATCCATTGCCGGACCAGTTTCTAGCCCCGATACAGAAATAGTCGCTGGAGGTGGGGTTGAACTTGAAGCATCCTCTACCGCATGAACAGTAAAATATGCCAGCGGTGCTAAAAGTAAAGCTCCGGCAAGTCCCGCATAATTGCGGACACGCCGTAAAGTGGTATCAGATTCCGACCATCGTCTCATTGCAAAATAATGACACATAATAATAAAAAAGTCAACCAAAGAATACATGTTGTCAGCGTTGTTTCGTCGGAGATAAAATTCCTACGCTGCGGTTCGAGAGAAGTTTTTATTAGCGACAGAGGGAAAGACCTGCTAAGGCAGCAGTATCGTGATATAATCAACGCGCAAATGCCCCGGTAGCTCAGCTGGATAGAGCAGAGGACTTCTAAGCCTAAGGCCGTAGGTTCGAATCCTACCCGGGGCGCCAAGCACAAGCGTTTCATTTTATTCGCGTTTAATTTATATTAGTTTTCGGCATGGCTGTAAATAACAAATCTCAAACGGACAATTTCTTTAACATTTTTCTGATATTACTTGGCTTGTTAAGTGTATGGTACATATTCAAAGATAATGATGTGTTTATCGGTTTATTGCCATACTGGTTAATGATACCGACTGCAGCGATTTTGATCCTGGGCGGTGTGTACGGCTTACGATCTGATAAAGAGTTCAAAAAGCAACCGATGATTTTGCAAGCGCCCATTGTATTTGCGATGATTACTGGTCTTGCCGTTACTGTACTTTGGTTCGTACTATTCCGGTATTGAGTAAGCTGTTTGACGCCGTATAGTAAATCCCTATAATTCTTATCAAAGCATTACCATAAGCGTGGAGAAAATTTCTAATGCGCCGGATTGCCGTAGGGTCAAAATCGTCCAATACTCCGATGTATCATCGTGCTCAGACGACGCACCACAGAATGATTCAGCGTTTGATAGATCATAGATTCCCGATGGTCGCGACCTGCCTGCTTGTTGCGGTCCTTGGTATATATTTTTTGAATAGCAGCAAAGCGGCAACGATCGCCACTGCATCCGAAGCGGAAAATGGTACTGTGTCCGGAAGTACGACTAATGTCACTGACTCGAATGCATCCGGCGGTCATGCGGTTAAGTTCGGCACGTATTCTGCCCCGGCATGGGCTTGCGTCACATCGGACATGGATTCGTCATCGTTTAATGCCAATTGCCCGTTAGGTTTTGGAAATTTTTACACTAATTATGCCGGAATCACCGATAATGGCAGCCCCAATAACGGCAGGGACAACTTGAACGTTAGCCAGAATGTGTGGGGAGCCGGCGGTACTGATTACACGCAGACGCTCTACGCCAATAGCCCGGGCGACTGGAAAATAGTCAGCAATGTCACAAATAACACCAGCGGCGCAGTCCTGACGTTTCCGGCTGCCGGCTGGTACCCGGCTACGAATCTCGTTGATAGCTATAAATCTATAACGTCATCTTGGAATGTCACAATGCCAACAGCTGACGGCATCACTGTCGGATGGGCAGCCTACGACTTGTGGTTCAACGGCTGGGATGATGAAGTTATGATCCAGGCGTATGTCGACGAAAACTCCGATTATGACTGCACGGTTGTCGATACGCTGACGCTCAGCGGCATCACGTGGAACATGTGCGAATTTGGCGGCGAGCGGGTCTGGCGGCCCGGTTCGAGTTTCGGCCATCTGACAAATCAAGCAGTCGGCTCGGTCGACGTTTTGGCCATAATCAAGCACATGGAGACGGACAATTCGGAACCGGATAAGTTACCTGTGAACAGTACTATGTATGCGATGAGTTTCGGATTTGAAGTCTGCCACACAAACGGCCCGCAAACATTCCAGGTCAATAACTTTACCTGGAATGCCGTGCAGTAATATTGGTAAGAAACTGAAATGCGCCATTTAACACAAGCTAGAACGGCAAAGTCCAATCATCATTCCAAAATTCACAGGCAAAAACACGAGCCGCATTATTATCAGCATACTTTACCGTTGATCGCCGCGTTCGTGCTCGTGGCTGGGCTTGGGATGTATTTTTTATCGAGCGGCAAAGCTGCGACGATAGCGACTTCATCAGAAACTGAAAGCGGAAGCGTCACTGGCAATACGTCGAACGTCACTGATTCGAACGCATCTGGCGGCCGCGCGATTAAATTCGGGACTGGCGGTTCATCCGGTGGGCAGCTTTGTACAAATCCGATATTCACATCATCGGCTGTCCAGGGCAGATATCCATCAACTGGCGCGGATTATGTCAACAATAATGTCTGGAATACTACGGAAGCCGGACCGCAGACGATATTCGTCTGTTCGCAGAAAAGTTTTTATGTTAACTCAAACCAGCCTGATCTGGCAAACGACCGGGGATCGATTAAATCATATCCGGCTGTCTGCGGCTGCGGATTTGGTGATGCCAAGCAGATCGGGCAATACACAAACATAACCAGCACATTCGGTGAATCAATTCCGCACATGGGTGAATGGGACGCGGGATATGACATGTGGACCGACAACTGGACGAACGAAATCATGATCCAAAATGACGTATATAACCATCCGCCGCAGGATGGTACTCCTATCACGATAGACGGCATCGCCATGCACGCATTGCAGGTCGACCCGAGTTTTCTGGTATTCGGTTATGACAATTTCAAAGCGTCAGGTAGCGTAAATATCCTGCACGTGTTCCAGTGGGCAATTGCGCACGGCTGGATGAAGTCGACGGATACACTGACCGCAATCGGGTACGGCGTAGAAATTTCTTATACCGAAAGCTCGCCCGGCGTGAAAGGCCAGGAACGGTTCGATATCACAGATTATTCAGTCACTGCTAATTGAATTGAATGTATTCGAAATGTCTCATCTAAGCGTTTTGAAAGCTGCCCGTACTTCTTCGGTGAATAGCATCGGCTCTTCCCAGGCTGCGAAATGCCCGCCACGCTTGGCCTTGTTGAAGTATGTCAGCGTGCGATAGCTCGTCTCGGCCCAGCTGCGAGGGGTCTGCCAGATTTCTCCGGGGAATGTAGTAAAGCCGACCGGGATCTTAACGTCAGCCGGTTTCTGCCCTGCTGCCTGGATCGCTGCCTGGCCGCTTTCCCAATACTCGCGAGCTGCTGATGTGCCGGTATCGGTCAGCCAGTATAATGTGATGTTATCCAGAATATTGTCGCGTGTGAGATTTCCTGATGGTTTTTTGCCGACGAATGCCTGGGTTATCTTGTAGTAACTATCGGTGTCGTGATCGAGCATCCAGGCGGCAAGTGCTATCGGCGAATCTGAAAGTGCGTATCCGATGGTCTGCGGCCGGGTGTCCTGTTCGATGAAGTAGCCTTTACCAAATGTGTTGAACGTATTTATTGACTCACGGGCAGCCCGTTCCTCTTTGGTTTCTTCCGGGAATTTTATTCCGGCCAGCGCCGTCACCAGCAAATTCGTGTGGATGCCAATGAGCCCTTTTGGCGCCTGGCGTGCCATCGTATCAGTGACTGAAGCGCCGACATCACCGCCTTGCGCGACGTAATGGTCGTAACCGAGCCGGCTCATAAGTTCCGCCCATGCTTTGGCGATCCGTGCCGGTCCCCAGCCAAGGTCTGTTGGTTGGCCAGAAAACCCGTAGCCTGGCAACGACGGTATCACCACATGAAACGCATCTTCGATGTGTCCGCCGTGTTTTTCGGGTTCGGTAAGCGGCCCCACGACGTCGAGCAATTCAACAATTGATCCAGGCCAGCCGTGCGTAATAATCGCCGGCAACGCGTCCTTGTTAGATGATTTTACGTGGATGAAATGGATATCGACACCATCGATGTTGGTCATGAATTGCGGCAAAGCATTCATCCGTTTTTCAAACGTGCGCCAATCGTAACTGTTCGCCCAATATTTCGCCAACTTTTTCATCGTTTCCAGTTGTACGCCCTGCGACCGGTCATCGACCAGTTCTTTGTTCGGCCACCGCGTATTTTTTATACGGGATTTTAAATCAGTCAGCGCCTTTTCGGGAATCTTAATTTTAAAAGCTTTGATCTCGTTATCTTTTGTCATAATTACCACCTCCTATTAACGCAAATTATTGTGGTCAATAATTTCGCAATCGTCAGTAATAATTGAGACAATCAGATAGTAATTTATTATTCGTTATCGAGCGTAAGGGTAGTGCAGCGGATAAAACCACCTGCTTTGGATAGCTCATTTATTTCAACGGTCACAACATTCAGGCCATGGGATTCGATGGCGGCTTTTAGGTTTGGGGTTTTTGATCCCATGATTACCGTACTTCCGGTGGAAACGAGATTACAACCGAAGTTCATGGCTTCTTCAAGCGATACTTCTATTTTGTCGATGCCCGGTAACTCACGCATAACTTTTTGGCTATCTGGCATTAATGCCTCAGGGCACCAAGCGATCAGATCTTTGCGCAGGATTGAGATTGCAAGATCTATGTCATAAAAGTAACTGTCCGGCAAACCGGTAACTTTATTTATAGCGGGCTTGCCGTTATCGTCGTATAACGGTACGGCTTGGACACCGATGACTTTGAACCCAAATGTGTCGGTCAGGAATTGGTGGACACGAGGGTCGTTGCGGTATCCCATCCCGGCAAATAACAAATCGCCGCATGGCAGCGCATCGCCCTGTCCGCTAAAACGGTAGGGTGGTTTGATGACTTTTTTGCCAAGTCCTTGCAATATTTTTTCAGCGTAAGGCTCCTCGTTTTTACGTTGCTCCGGCAACGAAGAAAGCACATGCAAGTCGCCGCGACACAAGCCCCAATTAGCGGTGAAAATACCATCCTGGCAGTATTCCGGTTCATCAACCTTTATGACGGTAATGCCGGCTCGTTCAAGAGCTTTTTTTATCTCAAGAAATTCACGAAGTGCTATATCAGGATCTGGCTGATAATTCTTATTTTCGAACGGGTTAAGCTCTTCGACGCCAAAATATCTTGGCCCGGACATCAACACCGTTTTGTTTATTATCGGAGTTGTATATTGTGTCATATCGAATGATTGTAGCATAACCACATATTGCTCAAACCCGCGCAGAATTGATGCTACAATAATTGAAGTATCAGGTAAGGGGGATATATGCGAATTGAAGTTGTTGCCGGAACCGGAAAGGGTCCGACTGAGTTGGCTGCGTTTGACGTGGCAGAAATAAATATGGGAGTCATGAATGTTAATTTGATAAGGTTGTCATCATTTATTCCTCCTGGATCTGAAGTTGTCGCTGTTGATAAATCGACAATTACACCGAATTGGGGCGACAAATTGTATTGCGCTTGGGCAGAAAGACGTGCCAGCGAGCCGGGTACGGAAGCTTGGGCCGGTGTCGGTTGGATCATTTTGGACGGTGGCAAGGGAGTATTTTGCGAGCACGAAGAAAACAGCCGCGACGCCGTCGAGCGAAAAATCAAAAGCAGCTTGATGTCATTCATGAAAGCCCGTGGAATGGAGCCCGACGAAAGCTTGATCCAGCAGAAAATCGTAGGTATCACCTGCGAGGGCCAATCAGTCTGCGCGCTCGCGATGGCGGTGTACAAAACTGAGGGATGGTCGGATTAGAGATCGCGATAGTTTTTAGATAAATTTGACCAAACAATAAGGGGAATATATGAAGATAGAAGTCGTGGCGGGAACGGGAGTAGGCCCCACCAAGTTAGCCGCTTTCGATGCGGCCGAAATGAAGATTGGAGTTGCGGACTGCAACCTCGTACGTTTATCATCCGTGATCCCGCCAGGCAGCGATGTTGTCAGCCTTGATGGCCCGACGACGAAAAATCCCCAATGGGGCGACAGACTGACATGTATTTACGCTGATATGCGGACAAGTGTACAGGGTAAGGAAGCTTGGGCCGGAATCGGATGGGTAATGCTTGATGACGGCAAAGGCTTATTTTGCGAACACGAAGAGGAAAGCCGGGAAGCGGTCGAGAATAGTATCCACGACAGCCTAATAAACTTTACGAAAATCCGCGGCATAGAGCCTGACGAAAGTCGTATCCAAAAACGGGTCGTGGGAATCAAATGCGAAGACAAACCGGTCTGCGCGCTCGCAATGGCAGTCTACCAAGCCAACGGCTGGGATGATTAGAAAACAGAGGATTTTGAAATGACAGATACTAGGAAGATCGTGGTAGTAACGGGTGCATCGAAGGGCATAGGTAAAGCTACTGCTATTAGCTTTGCAAGAATTGGGTATGACGTTGTTGTGAATTATCTTAATGATGAAAATTCGGCAAATGAAGTCATCAATTTAATTGAAGCTGAAGGCAGAAAAGCCATCGCTATTAAATCTGATGTTTTTAAAGAATCTGGAGTAAAAAAACTTTTCGAGGGAGTTAAAGCTAGTTTTGGCCGCATAGACGTTTTAGTGAATAACGCTGGCTATCCAAAAGAACCATCATTTGGCGATTGGACCGAGGAGGCAATAATTAAAAGTTTTGCCGGAAATGTAGGTTCGGCCGCACTGTGTGCTCAGTACGCTGTGCCACTCATGAGCAACGGTGGAAGCATATTATTTAATAGTTCGATCTACGGTTTGCAATTCGGGGGCAATCCACACCTCACTTTATATTCTGCAGGCAAAGCCGCGATAATAAATTTATCGCAGGCTATGGCTGAAAAATTAGCTCCTAATATTCGCTGTAACGCAGTAGCGCCCGGTATGACAAAAACTCCAGCATGGGATGATGCGAATCCAGAATATGTTACTACAGGCCTTGGGATGACGTTGCAGAAAGAATGGGTAGAACCAGAAGAAATTGCCGCTGCATTTGTTTTTCTCGCCGAAACGCCACATATTAACGCGCAAACAATAGTTGTTGATGGTGGATGGCAGAAGAAAATCAGAGCAAATGTTATAAGACACTAAAGTATATCTAGCCCCAATCTTAAAAATTCAAATCCTCGCTTGTATCGGCCAATTAATCATGTAGATGCCGGCTTAACATTACTGAATTCTTAGTGCTTAAGCTATAGACAAAAATCAAAAAAAATTTTAAAATATCTAATTATGTCGGAATTTGCGGATTTATCGTATGCAACGCACCTGGATAGACTCCAGCTTGCTATGGGGCGAGTTCTTGCTGAAAGACAGCACGTCAATATCGCAACCATTGGTGAATTTCCAGATGGCACATGGCGGCCGCGGGTTTCTGAAAGCTGGGCGGCTTGGACAAAGTTTGCCGGCATACATCTGGACGGTAAAAATTATTTAGGATTCTTATGCGATTCGCGGCGTGGAAAAATTCAAAACATTCTGCATCCGCCGGAGGTAAATCGCGGAGTTGCATATGTTGCTGGAGTTTTGGCAGTAACTCAGACTGCTGATCCTGTCTGGTCGCTTGAATATGCCGGTGAAGCTCGGCTAGTACAGCCGGAGGAAGAATTATATTCTGCAATAGTCGAGAACTGGGTGAGGCGCAAAAGATTCGATAAAGAAACACTTGACGGGTATACTCATGCATCTGGTGCAGCTGTCGGCGCACATATCGTAGCTGCCGTCGAAGTCACAGGCTTATCATATATGAACGGAATTACTACTCAATATCCTCGGTATATACGATGGGCAGATCCTTTTTGCCAGGTAAAGGAAACCGCTGACGGGTTGCATGAATCATGCAGGACTCCTGTTGACTATCAGCATCTGGGCTTCCTGAATATGCCGACGGAAGATATTTTCGCATATGCTCCCCATGGCGCAAGAAATGTAGTCGTATAATGTTGCAGTAAAATTTAGTCTTTAGTGATAATCTCGAATAATATTCAGATTTGCGGTAGTATGGCTCATAGAAATAGGGAGGAGTCATCATGGAGCCCAAAGAATCGATTTTAAAACATTTGAAAGTGAAGAAAGTCATGCAGCTGGCTACCGTACGGGATGGGCAGCCGTGGGTTTGCAACTTGCATTTCTGGGCCGATGACGACGGTAACTTATATTGGATCAGCACCGAGGCGCGCCGACATAGCCAGGAAATCAAGGATGATCCGCGGGTGGCCGCGGCGATCGCCGTGCAGACCGATGAAGAAGTTCCCGGTACGCCGCCGATCGGCATTCAAGTTGAGGGCGATGCCGAAATCGTCACCGGATCGGACATGCAAACCAAATTGCGCAGTTACTTTGATTATCAGAACAAACCGGAAAAGTTATACGAAGATATTTTATCGGGCGAAAACCCGCACAAACTGTACCGTCTTAAACCGCGCCTGTACGTAATCTTCGACGTCCAAAACTCCCCCAAAGACCCCCGCCAAGAATGGCGCGTTTCTTAAAAAGTAATTCTAATTACTCGAACTCTGCGGAGCCTATTGTTATACTACCGGAATGACGGAGAAGAAAAGAATGACGATTTTGATTACAGGCGTGACTTCAGGTTTTGGTTTAGAAACTGCTAAATTACTTGCTAAGGATGAGCACAGGTTGATTCTGGTTGGGCGGCGAAAAGATAGATTGAAGGAAATCTCAGATTCGCTCAAGACCAAGACACATGCTGTCAATTTAGATGTCACCGACAGATCAGCAGTGAAGTCGATGTTCGAAAAATTGCCCGCTGAGTTCAAAGATGTCGATGTGGTCGTTAATAGTGCGGGACTGGCGTTAGGTATGGGTCCGGCTCAGGATACGGACTTGGATGACTGGGAACAGATGGTTGATACGAATATCAAGGGATTGATGTATGTAACCAGGTTCGCTCTGAATGGGATGAAAAAGCGCGGCAGCGGATTGATCGTGAATGTCGGTTCAGTTTCGGCATTTATGCCATACCGCGGGGGCAATGTTTATGGCGCGACCAAAGCGTTCGTCCGGCAATTTTCGCGCAATTTACGGATCGATCTGTTTGGTACTGGCATAAAAGTTTCAAACATCGAACCGGGTGCGGCCGAGACGGAATTTTCGGTCGTTAGATTCCGCGATCAGCAGCAAGCAGACGATTATTACAAAGGCTGGAATCCGCTCAAACCAGAAGACGTAGCTGCTGCGATCTTGTGGGTGATTAATCAACCGCAGCACGTGAACATCGAAAATATTGAAATCATGCCGACCGACCAGACGTTTGGTGGCTCAATAACGAACAAGAAAGGCTAAAAATGCGATCAATTGAACAGACGTATACTATCAAAGCACCAATCGAAAAAGTATGGCTGGCACTGACTGATGCTAACACAGCTGAAAAATGGGGAGCCGGGCCGGCAAAGGTTGAAGCGGAGGTTGGTGGCGATTTCAGTTATTGGGACGGCGACATCCATGGCAAATTTACGAAAATCGAGCCGAATAAATTGATCGAACAAGATTGGTACGGCCACGATCATCCGGATCACAAGTACAAAGTCACTTTTGAAATTAAAGGCGACGAAGAGAAAACCACGGTTCATTTTC
>DATIJK010000051.1:0-5453 GCA_035478715.1 Saccharimonadales bacterium (SeqCode) | reverse complement strand
TATTTCTGCTTGGTTTGCAGAGCTTTTATGGTTAATTCTGTGCGGGCACGAGAATAAGTGCAGAAATCGCATGGACCGCCCATGGCAGCTTCGCCAACTGGCGGCATGTCGCCTTCCAGGCATTTTTTCATTTTTTTGAGTGTTGGCTCTACCCATGAATCGTTGCCGGTGTATGGGATGATTTTCGTGCGGAATTCTACCCGATCATTAAATCCGTCCAAATCCAGCCGGCCGTTCGTGTATACGAAATAGCCGATGTCGTTCACCTTGAACCCATTGGCGCGCAAAAGCCATTGGTAGACCTCCAGCTGTCGCTTGTAACTGATCTGCCACTCAGAATCGATACCCACATCTTTGTCTTTGGCAGTCGCCTTATAATCCACCACGATAACTTCCCCATCCGGATTGACCCACAGGTCGTCGACCGCACCGAACACGTGCAGATTGGTCGGTTCGTGCAATGTAAAAACGCCAACGAAATTTTCGCGCCATTGGTCAAGATCGTCATGCGCAAACGGCACGGCTTTGACCTTGAATTCCACCATCAACGGATGCGGTTTGCCTGATTTTCGGTACCGGTCGAATTCTTTTTTAAACAGTTCGTCGATGGCTTTGTTGATGTTGAACGGCGGACTATTTGGCCGCGTAATCTTCAGCCGAGCATCAAGCCAAAAGCAGCGCGGGCACTGCATATACAGCTCGATCTTCGAACGCGACACTTTAAATGCAGCCGTCTGCCCGGGCTTGTACGGCTGGCTCCGCTCTCGCCAATAGTTCATCACCTTTTATTATAAATCAGCCCTGGCGCGAACGGAAACTGCCTTCGCGTACGCCCCAAAACGTTACAAAGCTGAATAAAATGAACATGCCGATCCCAATTTCCGCCACTGCAATAGCCGCAGCCCTATCATGTTGTGAGTAATATAGATCGGCGGCGAGCAAGAATCCACCAAGCATCAGCACAAACCAAAACACCTCGAAATAAATTAACTGCCAGCGTACATAGTGTCGTCCGATGCGCACGGCATGCAATGGATATATTTTCAGATCCTGCTTCCTAGCCTGCCGCGAATCGGATTCGCTCCACGATCGCAGGCGCTGGTCCAGCTCTGCAAGCACGCTTTGCGCAATCTTGAGCATTGCCTGCTGCCGTTCAGGATTTTTAAATACCCGGCGCCTGCTGATAATGCGCAGATGGCTACCATACACTTCTATATCATATTCGCCTGCATGCTGCTTCATCGTCCACATCACATCTGGCGAGAGTATGCTTAGCGTTTCCGTACCATAGCCTTTTGGCGCATACACCTGAAAATATCTGTTAAAATCGCCTTCCAGCTGCAACTGTTGCGATGGATCGATATAAAATGTCGATTGCCGGCCGCCGCCCTTCATACTATCGAGATAAACATGCGGAAATTCCTTTGGCAGCTCCACATCAATCCCGCGCAGCTGTCCGCGCCAGTCATACCAGACCAAATCATCGCCCACTAAATATGAATATTTATGGCCATTTTTGAGCGTAATACTTCCGGCAACATGACGCAGCCGTATCATATAGCGCACATACAGCCGGGCCAGCAGAAATAGCCCTGCGATAAAAAGCAGATTTAAAATAGTATTTACTATTTCAGACATACGCACATTCTATCGCTATTTAACACCTTAGCAAATCAGTAACTTATGAATCTTTCGTAATCATTGCTACGTCAGCTTCGCCTGTTGTCGAGAAATACAACGTAATAGAATCACCGGGCTTAAAATCACTCAGTGAAATCGGCGCACAATTCGCATCGAAATATTTGACGTTCTGATTTAGCTGAAAAGTTTTGGCATCAGGCAGTGAGTTAATAGTGATGTTTGCCCCATGCGCGGCAGTCGCGGCCTCCACACTGGTAACTTTAATCGCGCTCCATGTATCCGCATATGAGCTGCCGCACATATAGTCATAGCATGCTCCGTTCGCATTCGCGCTGGCACAAACGCCTGAAGTTATGTAAGTCGCCAAGTATGGCTTGATCGTCTGGCAATTCGCGCCTTTGTGATGCGTCGATGGGATATAGAGACTGCTTGTGATGTTATAATCTGGCGGCGTTGTGTCGAGCGTGTTACCTGTGGCGACATTATAGACAGCTTCTGTCGCATCATAACCGCTACTTGTGGTTTTATAGTTTACGCAGAATTTATATTTGCTGTCGCTAAGTTTTGTGTACGTGACCGTTGTCGGCACAGACGCTGCACCGACTTGGCCGAGCGAATCCGGAATCTTATTGTTGGTAGAAATATAGTTATTTAATTTTTCTGCGATCTTGTTTGCAGCCTTGTCGGTATCCGCATCTTTTTTTGTATTGCCTGCCTGCATCATGACGAAAATTGCCACCCCGACTACGAATATGCCAATGACCGCGAGTCCGATTTTATAGCCCAAGTAATTTTTCTTCATAGTAATTAGATTGTACCTATTCAATCAGAAAAATCATCAATTTCTGTCGCTGCAATATTGTCGTTCGAATCGCCTATCGTTACGCTTTGGCCGTTCACGCCGGCTACGACGATTCTCACTTTGTCCCCCTGGAAAATATCACTTGTCGAGGCAGCAGTACAGTCGCCACTATAGACATTCCCGCTTGCTGCAAGCGTCACTACATGCGAGTAGCCTTTCGTATCTTTCACCGTCATACTGAAACTGCTTCCTGTTGAAACTTTCGTGACTTCTGCATCAACCAATCGCAGGGCTGCACTCTGCGTCTGTGAAGTACACTCCCATTTGCAACCGGTTCCTTTTAGGGAGTCTTTCAGTGCATTGTATGCGCAAACAGAACTCGTATTTGTCGCAGGCGTGTAAATCGGCTGATTTATCGCCGGGCACGCGATTGCGTTTGATGATGTTGATGATCCATACTGATAATTACAGATTGATGGATTGGTCTGGTAAATGATCGGTTTGATCGTCTGACAATTTTCGCCTTTATGGTGCGTCGGGTCTATATACAGCGAATATTTGGTATACGACTGGTTGAGGCTATCGCTGCTTTCACCTGCAGGATAACCACTTGTAGCGTCAAGCACGGCGCTGGTCGCATCGAAACCGCTGCTATTGGCTTTGTAAGTCACACAAAATTTATAACTGCTCGACCCAAGTTTAGTGTAAGTAATCGTCGCAGGTACATCGGCTACGCCGGCAGTTCTGAGCGTATCTGGAATCGTCTGATTATTTTCGATATACGAGTTGAGCTTATCGGCGATCTTGTTTGCAGCCTTGTCGGTATCCGCATCTTTTTTTGTATTGCCTGCCTGCATCATGACGAAAATTGCCACCCCGACTACGAATATGCCAATGACCGCGAGTCCGACTTTGTACCAAAATAGATTTTTATTCATATCGGTTATTCCGGTTTAAAACCAGCGCTTATGTTCGTCACGCCAGTAATACGCGAGGATTCCGCCTGCCACGACGAGGATGCACAAAGCATCAAGCCCAGCTTTTACAATTGACGGACCGGTCTGCCCGCCCAGCTTCGTGAAAATATCGAAAACGAATCCGATGAGCGCGAACATGCAGGCAAAAAACGCCGCGATCTGCGTGAACTGCGTACTACGCCGTTTGGAAGGATCGAGCCGCAGTGCCGGATTCGCAGTTTCTAATCGCTTAAGATGCAAAAATATGACCGAAAAAACCGGAACAGTTACCAGAAGCACCGATACGGGAAAAGCCAGAACCGAAAAATCGGTCTTGCCGTTTACAAGAGCGATGAGTACAGCGGCGAGCGCTATCGCTCCCGATATTAAAGAAAGCGTTAAAAAAACATATTCAACACCGACCGGACTTAAAACTTTGACGACCGGAGCCGGACGCAACTCATCTTGCGATTCGACCGGCGCCGCGGACGCCAATGGAGCCACTGGAGCAGCCGTTACCGCCTCGCTTGCGACCGCCGCGGCACCAAAATCTACCATTGGCTTGTTTTCGTTATTCTCATGTTTATTTTCGGTGTTTTCATCACTATGTTGCGGTGCGAAAAGATTCGTTCCCGAATGGTTCAGATTCATAAAACTTCCTTTGTTTAATTTTTTTAAGTCGACCTAATTTGTCGTTTTTGTAGTCCACCCCCAATTTTGGTTGTTGGCTGCATAATCACCGCTTCGTCCGTTTAAGACCTGCGAATTCAAAGTTGTCATCACATATTTGTCTTGGTTTTTGTCGCTAGCCGCAACATTCACCACCTGATTGTCACTGATCACCCATTTTTGAGCGCGTGAAACCTGGCATCTACCGAGCGCGACGATCGATGCGTTGCTTTCCGTGCAATAATCGGTATTCGCTTTCAATTGGAATTGTACGACAGGTTTTCCTTTGAAAGATTCATTCAGGCTTGCGACATTGAATGGCCCTGCGCTAGTCACTGTACCGCTTGGAACTTCGTACCATCGCCATGCTTGCCCGGCAGCATACATACCAATGCTTGCGCCGTCTAAGACAACACCACCAGGCGGCGGCGAAGCGCACGGCCCTTTTCCGAAGTTATCACAGAGGTACCCGGCAGGCGCAGCATCTGATTTAGACAAATGGCTGATACCAATCCAGCCGAAACCTAAAATCACCAAAGCCAGAAGCACCGGAGCTGATTTTTGAGACCTGTTAAAGAACCTGTTTCTAAGTTTGGTCACGTTATGCAGTATACTGCTTGTGGTTTAACTTCTCAAGCGCCGCTGTTAGCTATTGCAAGCCTGCAATAATTTTTAACAGTTCGCCCGGAGATTTCACGATGGCATCCGGTGCTTGCGCTTTGAGCGCATCGATATCGTTGTAGCCCCACGTAACGGCGATGGTTTTGATTCTCAATTGCTTGGCGGCTTTTATATCCCCAACTTCATCTCCGATATACGTGCAGTTTACGGCACTAATTTCCCGATGCCACAACAACGTCCTAAGCGCCATGGTTTTACCGACGACGCTCGCACTGCCTAGTGTGCCAGAAAAAAAGTCTGCAATGCCATGATTACGCAGAAAAATCTGAATGTTTTCGTTGCGGTTTGAGCTCACAGCGAACAAGCGGTAACCTTTCGCGTGCAGTTCCTTTATAACATCCACCATACCCGGAAACGGCTTGATTTCCGCCATATGCTTGGTCATCGTCCGCCGGCCGTGAAAAAATATCCATGCCTTTTTAAGGAGTGGCATACCCAGCTTATCCGCCATCTTGCGGATAGATAGACCTCTAAATAACTTTTCGCGCTCTTTCAGGGATAACGGCGCCGCATTTGCCTGCCCGAGCAGATATGACGTAACGAAATCAAAACTGTCTGCGATGGTGCCGTCGAAATCAAATATGATGACCTGTTTTTTCATCTAACATCAGGGGCGTAAAATCGCGACGTAAATCAACCAAGCCGTAACCGTATACATTACTAAGCTTGCAATCACATACATCCGATCTGCGTAAAGGTAATTT
>DATIJK010000050.1:0-65416 GCA_035478715.1 Saccharimonadales bacterium (SeqCode) | reverse complement strand
CCGGCGTTGTTTACAAGCACGTCAATCGTCCCGACTTCTTCCAAAAACTTATTGATACCGTTATGAACTGCCGATTTATCGGCAATATCAAAAACGACTTTAAGCGAACCATCAAGCGACCGCTGAACATTTTTCAAAGCATCGGAATCGGTCTTACCATGCAAGATAACGCGATACCCTTGTTTATGAGCAAGCTCAGCAACAGCCCGACCAATCCCCCGACTAGAACCAGTAATTAAAATTGTCTTCATATCGGTTATTGTATCACTCTGATAAACTGTCGACCCTTTGCTATAGTTATTTTAATGAAAGTTGATACACTCACCCTGCAAGCGATAAAGCATACGACACACTGTTTGATCGGCTGCGGTATCGGCGAAATCGCCGGCATGTTGATTGCTTCTGCTTTTGGCTGGCAAAGATTCGGCAGATTGCCGCTGGCAATTGTTTTGGCGTTTGTTTTTGGTTATGCACTAACGTACCGCGGCGTTAGAAAGCATGCTGGTTCTACGAAAGAAGCCATCAAAATAACAGCCGCAACCGACACAGCCTCAATCGCCACAATGGAACTGGTAGACAATACGATTGAGTTCATAATCCCAAATGCCTTGCTCGTAACGGCTTCCGAGCCAAGATTTTGGAGGGGACTAGCGTTATCGTTGGCAATTGCATTTATCATCACCGTTCCGGTAAATAGATTTATGATTGCCAGAAATCCGCAGCTGCATCATCATTAAATTTAAACGTTAACTACAATGCCCCGCATGAATTTGCGGGGCATTTTTGTTGTGTGTGCGTGGGTAAATTATTCCAGGGTTAAACCTTGGAATAACAATTAAGTGTTGACTTAGTGGTAGCACTTTGATACCATTTGAATTGGACGGACAGTCTATACCTTAACAATTCGGACGCGGAAAACCAATTTTCGAATGAGCATTAAAACTTATGAGTTGTTTGTCGGTAGCAACAAAAAAACCGGAAATCTTGAAACAGACAAATTGATCGAAGTTACGCTTGAGCATTTTGAAGAAGCCACCATCAGCGCAAGTTTAATCGAGTTGCGCCGAGATGGACAAGAAAAAGGCTTAAGCGTTATCGTAAAAGCAGATTTAAAAACTTTAGACAAGTACATTAGGAGATTGAAAAAAGTGCTGAACCTTGATGAGGTGATATATCATCAAATCAATAAATTTAAGAATAGCTAACTAAGGTGACTGTCCGTCAAGCGTCCAAAAAGAGAAAGGAGAACTCACATGGCGATGAGCATCAAACATACTCCAGTTAGAATTGAAGATTCTATCTATAGTGACATCAAAGAGTTGTCAGATACTCTCGGTATGTCAACTAAAAAACTCGTGGAAATATTACTAAAAAAGTCCTTGGAGGATCTAAATAAGAAAGACTCGATATCATTTACAATTAGTAAGAGCAAAAACTCTAAACGTATTGCAATAAGATAACTTTAAAACTCATTAGAAATTTGGTAACCCGCCGGATACCCCGGCGGGTTTTTCTTTTAATAGAAATAAACTATATTTTTCGTCGATGTTTTGTTACAATCTTCCGAAGTAGACAGCCGTTGGCAGTCTGTTATGCGAGTGTAGCTCAGTTGTTTAGAGCGCTTCCTTGCCAAGGAAGAGGTCGAGAGTTAGAGTCTCTTCACTCGCACCATTCGACTCATTTCATTCGCTCACGGTAAACCATGGGCGTTTTTGTTCGGCCGCTCACTGATCAGACTTGTCTTGTATTACAGATGATGTTATAACAACTTGTCATGCAAGCGCTCAGCCCTGAAGTCGACCCTGGTTGTTTAACTGATGTTTATCATGTGTTTGCGCAGCGGCGAAGCGGCCAACATGCCATAATCGATTGGCTTACTCGAGGGCTTGAAAATGCGGGCGTTGAGGTTGGTTTTGAGAATGACATTTGCCGTCGAATGAATGGTGTCCAAAGAGACGTAAAAGCTGTCTTGGGGGCAATGTCCACCGCCGGCGCTGCAATATTAAATTACGAAGATATCGCGTACGGGCTTAGGGATCGTGTCCCGCACTATTACGATGCGCATGAATATGCGTATAGCGCTAAGCACCACGATATATTGATAATCAGAGATTGGTACAATCTTACCGCATCACGTTTATTCAGTAAGATGACCGCCATGAATGAAGGACGGTATGTGCCAATCCTGGATGTGCCGCAGAATGAAACGAGTGAACAATGGGAAGAATTGGCGTATATCAGTCTTGATCGTTTTGAAGGACCATTTGAACTTATCAACTATAACGAATGGGTAAGAAACGCGCTTTATAGGGCTAAACTTAGCACGCGTATCGGGCTAGTTGATCCAGACACTTCTATGAGTCAGGTAGCATCAATTGGGCGAGGAAGCTCGTTCGATGGTATGAGTTATGACGGTAGTGCGCAGAATATGGATGTAACCAGGCGCTGGCAATATTTGCAAGCGGATATGTTGCCCGCCTATCGAGCACTAATTGCAGATCCGGTGATTAGCGAGATGAACACCACGATATTCGGTTTTGGGCAAGGTCATGTCCTAGAATCTTTGCCCGCTTGAGTCCGTTTAGCTAGTAAAAATAGCTTGAGGGCTTCTAATGAAGCCGTTTTGTTTTGCTATACTCATCGTTAGTGTCTTCCCGAAAATACTATGCTATATATGTCCCTGGCATTGGTGATGATCTGTATTTCGCCCAATCTATACTTATACAATGCTGGCGTTTGTATGGTATACGGCCAGTTTTGTTCGCTATGCCTTGGGCGGGCGAAGAGGAATTTGAACCCAAGTTCGCACGCTTAGTCTCCAAAATAGATAACTATCGGAAGCTTGGCCATCGTGTCTCGTTGGTCGGTGCCAGCGCCGGCGCTAGTGCCGTCCTCAATGCTTATTCGATAAAAAGAGGCGAAATACAAACCGTAGCCTACATCTGCGGCAAGATCAATCATCCCGAAACGGTTTCCGGCCAAACGTATGCCAGGAATCCAGCTTTTAAAACTTCGATGCTGCAATTGCAAGGCAATCTAGCTTCTTTCGTAGACAGTGACAAGCGAAAACTAACTTCGTTCTACTCACCGGCCGACACTACGGTTCCGTATGCTGATACGGTCATCAATGACGTTTTGGAGCAGAAGCTACCGTCGATAGGCCATGCCTGGGCAATCGTCTATTGCCTGTCGTTTGGCTCTAGGAAACTAGTTCGCGCATTAAACAGGAATTAGAGTCTCTTTACTCGCACCATTCGACTCATTTCATTCGCTCACGGTAAACCACGGGCGTTTTTTTATTACAGAGTTTCACGTTACAACCTGAATGTTTGCTTGACAGTCTTATTCGTCGCCGACTAAAATTGATTGTAATTAAGCATAAGGGGGGAGATTATGACTAGATTACATTCGTGGCTTAGGTCATTGAAAGTCCGGAGCGTGCGGTTTGCCGTGGCGGCTACCGTTGCAGCTACGGGGATAGCTTTTGTGTCGTCAACCGGAATGGCATCTGCCACCGAGTATTGTGCTGGCGGCATAACCGCTTGTTTGAACGCCTGGGGCGGCGGGCCGTCAGTAAATGTCTATAACCCAAATACCCCTAATGATAATTTCATTTTGCTCGGTGGGAGCGGCATATACTACAACATAAAATTCAATGGTAGTGGTTTATACAACGGCGCGTGTATCAGCGATGCGCTCAATGACCCCAACAATGCCCGGGCGGGATTGGTCAGCTGCGGCGGCTCGTCAGGTACTCCGTGGGGCGCCAACTTCAGTCCTACAAATTGCACCAGTAATGAATATCCTGGTTTCATTTTCAGAAATATCCACTGGTCGAATGGGTCGAACGGTTATCTCGGACCGCAAACCAATACCCTCGGTGCACCATTCTACCTGAATAAGCCAACTGGTTGGTGTTTTGCATATTTCTAGGATTTGAAGGTAAAAGCTTCAAATATGTTAATACAAATTAATGGCAAATAACGTTAAAAGGAGTATTAGTGTGTCAAGATTAAATTTCTGGCTCAGATCAATTAAAGTTCGGAGCGCGCGGTTTGCGGTGGCGGCTACCGTTGCTGCTACGGGTATTGCTTTCGTAACGCAAACCGGAGCAGCATATGCGCATCAGTATTGTGCTTCTGGCGGCATCACGTGCCTAAACGCGTGGGGCGGCGGGCCGGAAGTAAATGTATATAGCCCCGGAGCCGCTCACAACCAGTTCTATTTAGAATTGAATAACGGATATTACAATATCAAATATGAGGGCGGCGGTTCTTATGATGCCGCATGCATTAGTGATTTCAACGGTCTTCAGGACAACGCACGGGCGGGCTTGGTCAGTTGCGGCGGTTCAGCCGGTACTCCGTGGGGTGCTAACTTCAACTTCATAAACTGCACCGGCGGAGGCGGTAGTGGCTGGATTATCAACAATGTACATTGGTCGAAATTTCTCGGCCCAAGAACGGCAAACAATGGCGAGCCATTCTATCTGAATAAGCCGACCGGCTGGTGCTTTTTGGTACTTTAAGATTACGGGCAGCACGCTTGTATTTTGGCTAATGACAAATAATATTATGGTTACGTTTAAATAGGAGTACTAGTATGGCAAGGTTAAAATCGTTGCTTACCGGACTGAAAGTCAAGAGCGCACGGTTTGCGGTGGCGGCTACGGTCGCTGCTACGGGCATAGCTTTTGTAACGCAAGCCGGATCAGCGTATGCAATACAACTATGTGCTTCCGGCGGCGTCACGTGTCTAAACGCGTGGGGCGGCGGGCCGGAAGTTAATGTCTTTAGCCCCGGAGCCGCTAACAATCAATTCACTGTTACACCGAACGGCAATTACGATTGGCTCAAATTCAATGGCAGCGGCTCATATCATGGCGCGTGTATCAGTGACTTTAACGGTCTCCAAGACAATGCGCGGGCAGGATTGGTAAGCTGTGGCGGGTCGGCCGGTACTCCTTGGGGAGCTAATTTCGATTCCATACCTTGCACCAGCGGCAGCGGCCATAGTGGCATAATTTACAACAACGTTCATTGGGGACAATTCCTCGGTCCAAGGACCGCAAACAATGGTGAGCCATTCTACTTGAACAAGCCATCAGGTTGGTGTTTTTGGCTCCTCTAGTGCTTTAATACAGGTTGACACCAGTTACTAGGCCAGCATAAAATTGTAAAAGCATTAAACATAAGGGGGTTATTTATGTCGAGATTACATTCGTGGATTACGTCATTGAAAGTACGGAGTGTTCGGTTTGTCATGGCGTTAACAGTCGCCGCAACGGGATTTGCTTTCGTATCTACAAGCGGGATAGCGTCCGCATCTAACCAATTTTGTACGAATAATGGTGGGACTAACGGTGGGACTACTTATAACCATTGCCTGAACGCCTGGGGGGGCGGCCCATCCGTTAACGTGTATGGTCAAGGCGCCGCTAACAATCAATTCAATGTGGTCCCAAACGGTAGCTACTGGAACATCAAATTCGCTGGCAGTGGTTTATACAACGGCGCGTGTATCAGCGATGCTCTGAATGACCAAAACAATGCCCGGGCAGGATTGGTCAGTTGTGGTGGCGCAAATGGTACTCCGTGGGGGGCTAACGACCTCGTTAATAATTGCTACCCCCCTGGCTGGTATGGCTACCAATTCGAGAATGTTCACTGGACTGCAAGTATTGGTCCAAGGAATCCTAGCAATGGTGAGCCATTCTATCTGAATAAGCCGAATTCGTGGTGCTTCGCGATTCTTTAGGATTTCAAGCATAAAGGCGAGGGCGATCGCTCAGTCAGCACGATAACGGTTCAGTAATGAGCCGTTATCTTTTTTTGATGCTATGCAATTATTATGGTATGTTGCTATTCTGTAGACGACAAAGGGAAATCCATGGACACGGAACAATCAAAAGCTGGTACGGCTCGCAAGAAACGCAAAAAATGGGTAATAATTGCGATCGTTATTCTCTTAGCCATCCTGGTCGGCGGCGCACTAGCATATAGTGCCGCCAAAAATAAAACCAATGGTTCCGCGGGGTCACCCGACAAATCCGGCTCTTCCGCAACACACCCGTTTGATGCGTCACCCAACAGGAATCAATCCTTAATCGTGACCACCACAAGCACCATTTCTGGCCGTGATATCACTTCAACGGTTCAGTCTGATGGGCACGGAAACTATAATTATTTGTTCGATCTTCAAGGCAAGCCAATGACTACCATATACACGACTGACGGGTTTTATCAGTGCAAGGGCACCGTACAGGCCGTACAATCCTGCGTGAAGTACCCCTATGATCCGACCCAAAGCAATGTCGATCCCAGCGGCCCCACATTTGATTCGGCAAAAATCAAAGAGCTTAAGGGCACCGTCAAGTACAGCGGCCAAAAAAAATGTCCGGACGCAAAAAGCACATGCGATGTCTGGGTTGCTACCACCAAGTACGATACGACGACCTATTATTACGTGGACACGGCGAGCAAACAAATCATGCAGACAATCCATTATGGGCGCTTTAGTGAAGACAAAAACTCCACTAAAGTGACCATCAAAAACACGTACACATATAAATACGTGCACGTTACGGTACCCACGAATTACACGGACGCGCCGAAACCCCAGTAACATTCGTTGAACGGATACAGGTGTTAAAATTAGGTTGGATAAACTTGATTAAATTGGAGGATTTGAATGGCTAAATATGTTGATGGATTTGTACTTGTCGTGCCTAAAGGCAAAGAAGCCGAATATCAGAAAATGGCGGAAATGGGACGGGATTCCTGGATGAGGCATGGTGCGCTGCAATATTTTGAATGCCGCGGCAATGATCTTAAACAGCAAGAAATGGGCGACTTAAAATCACGCGCTTATAAAGAAATGACTGGCGCCGGTGACGATGAAAATGTCTGGTACTCTTTTATTGTTTTTGAATCTAAAGAACACCGCGATGAAGTAAACAAAAAAGTCATGGAAGAAATGAGCGAAGCGTACAAGGATCAAACCGATTTTGAAATGCCAAATGATATGAAGAAAACGGCGTACGGCGGTTTTGAAGTTGTAGTTGAAGGCTAGTGTGGACTACCAGATAGTTGCGTTTACTGATCAGGCTAAATTCCGGGCTTGGCTTACCGTGCACAGTCAGTCGGTCAATGGCATTTGGTTGCAAATGTATAAGAAGGCTTCGAATGTCCCTTCAATTACCTACGCGCAAGCGCTGGATGAAGCGCTGTGTTTTGGCTGGATTGACGGGCAAAAGAAAAGTTACGATGAAGCGTCTTTCTTGCAGAAGTTTACACCGCGGCGTCCGAAAAGCATGTGGTCAAAACGTAACATCGAACATATTGGGCGGCTTACCGAACTAGGCTTGATGATGCCGGCTGGGTTAGCAGAAGTTGAACGGGCTAAAGCGGACGGCCGATGGGCTGCCGCGTACGATACTCCGAGCGAGATGATTATTCCTGATGAGTTCCTTGCCGAACTAAAAAAGCATCCGGTGGCCGAAAAGTTTTTTGCGACGCTTAACAAAACCAACACCTATGCGATTGCCTGGCGTCTGCAGACGGCTAAAACAAAAGTAACACGGAAGCGGCGTCAGGACAAAATAATCGCGCTGCTCAATGCCGAACAAAAACTTCACTAAAGCAATATCTGCCTATTTTGTTATATTTAGTTTATGAAAGGCGTTCCTAACAAGCTCCGGGCAAATCCACTTTGGAAAGACACCTATGAGTTAGTTGTGTACATCTACGACAAGATCGATGAAATACTTGATAATTTCCCGGACGAAAAATGGACTACCGCGATCAAACTTCGAAACTCGGCCAATGACAGTCTTTTTTATGTTGCCCAATCTGTAGGCAATACAATCGCTGAAGGCGCAGAGTACGATTGGGGCAATGCCCGCAAAAGCCTGTTCGCACTGCAAACAATGTATGTCTTTGCGGGCAAACGAAAGTTCATACAGTTAGACCCAGAAGTTGTCGTAAAAATAGATGAATTATTGGAAAAGATTGACACCGGCATTGAAACAAGCAAAAAGGAAGCTGACAATAAAACCAAGAAAGAACTTGAACCGTGGCTAGAAAAATACCGCCTTTGGAAAGAGATGCAAAAAGACAATCCAAAGCTTGGGACATAAAAGGTCATATTTTATTGGATTTTGATACTATAGATTTATGAAAGTTACAGGAATCGGCGGAGTTATGTTTCGGGCGAAAGATCCGGAGGCTTTGTCTGCTTGGTATAAAAAACATTTGGGAATTGATCGCATCAAATGGGAGCAGGAAGCGGGGCCTACCGCTTTTGCGCCGTTTGCCGCAGACTCCGAGGACCTTGTCGGTAAGTCGCAGGGATTTATATTGAACTTTCGGGTGGACGACCTGAACGGCATGATTAAAAAACTGAAAGCCGATGGCGTAACTGTCGCTAAAGACATTGAAACGTACGAAGGCCTCGGCCGATTTATCTGGATCGAGGACCTGGAAGGCAACCGGGTGGAATTGTGGGAGCCAGAGCCGGAAAGCTAGCGTAAGTATACATTTAAAAAACTCCGGATTTTACTCCGGAGTTTTTATTTTCCCGTATCTGCTACTACTGTATCGGACGCATTCGGTAGTACCAACCGGACAGGCCCGTGGGGGCAGCGATCCAGACGTCCCCGGAGAAGTTGTCTCCCGCCATGGTACGACCAGGATAATGCTGGTTGATCAGGTATCGTGAGCCATCGCCGTTGTCCTGGTTGTACCAGTCAATGCCGGTAACACCAGAGCAGTGGCCAACCTGTAAATCGTACGTGTTTGCGCTATATGCCTGTACGCATCGGTCAGCTGGCGCGTTCGGACCGCAGAACCGGACTACGTCTACTGTACCCGCGCTTGGCGCGCACATAGTCCGGTTTGTGCCGGACGGGCTACTTACCACCTTCGTGCCGTAATTGAAGTTAGGCACATACAGGCACAGATGATTACCATTGAATGTACATACAGGTCCAGTTGCAGCGGCCGATGCCACGGCACCGCCTGTCATGGACAGCAACAGCGCCAACCCCGTACCGGCAACCGCCAACCTGGACATTGCGACCTTCCTGTGTGAAACTTCTACTAGTCTTTTAATACTCATACAGCGCCCCCTTTTCTGTACCCCTTATGCTTTAATCCGGGTACTTTAACATGTGGTTTTTAGGTCGTCTGTACTAAATCTTACTGGTTATGGTGTTCCGACAAATTTTCAAAACACGTTGGACGGGTGTGCGTTACGAATTCGTTACTCTGAATGTGATGCTTGTTCTAACAGGGGTAGTTTCTTCTACTTTTATTCGTTCCAGTTTAATCTTGTCCGTATCTATATTTTCAAGTAGCCTTAACCCCATTCCAAGAAGAATGGGCATTAAGTCTATCTGCAACACGTCGCAAAGTCCCGCATTCAGGCACTGCTGAATAGTGCTTGCGCCGATTACCTGGATGTCTTTGCCGCCTGCTGCTTGCTTTGCTTGGGCAACGGCGCTTTCAATTCCGTCGGTTACAAACGTAAAACTCAGCTTGCCATTTCCTTTGGGATACTTTTCGGGCGGAGTATGTGTTAAAACGAACAGCGGTGTTTGAAATTCGTAGTCGTCGTTCGCCCACATAAATGGATCTGCCATCTCATACGTATGCCTGCCCATAATAGCTGCACCAGTATTTTTGATCATATCCTGGAATGACGGAACATCATGGAGTTCATCAAAATCCGGATTAAGATTTTGTACGCTTCCGCTGCTGTCATTAACAAACCCATCCAAAGACATAGTCATACCGGCGATTACTTTTCCCATAGAAATCCTTTCGCGTTACTCATTTCCCCCTATAAGTCTATAGCAATCTGATATCATTACGAATGAGGATTCAAAATACATGCCAAACATGCCATCAGAATATCAAGCGCTGCGCGAAGCTATGCGATTATGCGAAAGTAAGTCGGATATTATCTGTACATTTTATTCTGACCCGCGACTAGTAAGGCTTCAAAAGGATGGAAAAACACGTTTTGTATTTGGTTATTGCTTTGATAGTAATCGCGAAGCGGCAGCTGAGTTGGCAAATGATAAAGCAGCCATGTTCGAAATTTTGGAAAAAGCTGGAATCGCTGCGGTTCCGCATTATCTTTTGTCCAATGGTTTGAAGCCGGAAGTTTCCCTGCCTGAGCTAGAGGAATTATTTAAAAAACACGGAAGTCTAGTTATTAAACCGAATGGCGGTAATAAGGGCGATTTAATTGCAAAATTTGATCAGCCGGAAAAAGCGTTGCAATATATCGAAGCTAATCCACGAGTGTCATGGAGTGCATCACCATATGTGGATATTACAAGAGAAATTCGCGTCGTGGTGCTTAATGGATCAGTTAGATTAGTTTGTGAGAAAGTTAAACCCAAAGTTATTAACGGCTTGAAAATGTATAATCTCACGCTTGGCGCAACCGCCCAGAGTTTAAAACTCACAGATATTGCTAGCAGCGTTTTAGATTTAGCAGTACAATCCGTAAAAGCCATTGCATTAGATATGGGCGCAGTAGATATTGTTTTTGACCATAATGGCAATCCGTACGTCTTGGAAATAAACGATGGCTTTTCGCTTGAGCGATTTGCCGCAAGTTCATCTGAAGCATACTCTGAAGTTGTGAACTTTTATCAACATGCGATAACGGAATTATTTAAAGATTAACTGGAGCCGCTATGGACAAAAACATCAGTCAAAACGACAGATCGGTCAAAGAATATCTTGCTTCGATTGATGATGAACAAACGGTAAAAGATAGCGAAGTGCTGATTGAAATGATGCAACGGATCAGCGGGCATGAGCCGAAATTGTGGAATGTCGGGACTATCGGGTTTGATACGTACCACTACAAATATGACAGCGGACGCGAAGGTGACGCGCTCGTCATCGGCTTTTATCCGCGAAAAGGCAAGATCACTGTGTACCTGATGGATGGTACGGCGCGCTACGCTGCACTGCTAACTACGCTAGGCAAACACACCGGTACCGGCTATTGTATCTATATCAAGCGGTTGAGCGATGTAAAGCTGCCGATCCTGGCGCAAATCATGCAACGATCATATGAAAATATTAAGTCTCAAGATGGGCATATTCATCAGATACTTTGGAAAACTGAAAAGTAGATATGTGAATCTGAATGGATAAGAAACCCCGTATATATTCGATCAGCTTCGCGAGCGTCTACCCGCTGTATATCACCAAGGCGGAGAAAATAGGGCGCACCAAATCCGAAGTCGACGAAATAATCCGTTGGTTAACCGGCTATAGCCAGCCTGAATTGGAAGCTCAAATCAAAAATCAATCCGACCTTGAAACTTTTTATGCGGATGCGCCGAAAATGTATCCTTCCCGTTCGCTAATAACAGGTGTGATTTGCGGAGTCCGGGTGGAAGAAATCAAGGAACCGACCATGCAGAAAATCCGCTTTCTGGATAAGCTGATCGACGAATTGGCAAAAGGTAAAGCAATGGAGAAAATCCTGCGATAAAATGAACTTAATAGAATATTTCAAAGATGCCAACTTACACGAGCTCGCCATACCTTCGAATATCGTTTATGGTACAGCTATATTTGAACGCGGAGCCGTCGCAGTCATACATAAAAATGATGATGAAATAGAAGCCTGGTCCGGCGGCCTCGACGGCACATTGAAACAAGGCGCTGGCAGCAAACGACGCGTGAAACTTTGGCTGGAAAACGGCAAACTGTGCTGGCATTGCACCGGCAACCCCAAAAACCACGATATTTTCTGCAAACATTGTGTTGCAGTCGCTTTATTTATCCAGAACAGCTGAGCTTTCAATTTCACGTTCAAGATCAATATTTTCTAAACTGACATTTTTCTATCTGTTAAAGGAACGTCCTTTTGATTTTCTATACTTAAAGCGCCTTTTATCCCTAGTGTTTATTATTTGTATTTTTAATCATTTTATGACATTATACTGCGATGAATTCACTAACAACCTGTTCAGAGGTGCTGCCCCCGTGGGATTCCAGCGAATCGGCACTATCAGCGGCAGGTCTTATCGTCGGGCAGATACCGGCTTTTAGCGACATATATAGCGGCCCGGAAGATTATCTTAAAAAACGTGATCCCGACTACTACTCAATGTATGTTCTAACTGAGCAAGATTTGGGGTTAATTGCCGCATCACTTGTAATTCACAATGAGCTTGATGTCCATAATGGCTTATATACCCGCATCAGCGCATTCGTTGTTGACCGAACAAATCGCGGGAAAAATCACGGCCGCGAATTAATACAATTCATCGCAGCTCAAACAATTCTGCGGCACGATCCAACAATAGTTGTTGCGCCAGCGAAAAGATCAATTGGTTTTTACCGCCGCGTAGGATTCTCTAAAAACGCCCAATGGCGAGGTGATTTCGACGCCACCCCGCAAGCTGTCTTAGCCCACTAATTTTTAGGTGAAAGGCCTTTACTAGCTAAACAAATATCTATAGGTTTTATTGTGCGGCTCCTTACAGACAACGCCGAAATTAATGTTACAGTGTTTTATAGAAATTAAAATATGGAGGCATTACCTGTATGAGGAAAATCATTGTCCAATCATTTGTTAGTTTAGATGGGGTCATGCAGGCGCCGGGCGGGCCGGAGGAAGATGAATCCGGAAAGTTCAAATATGGTGGCTGGACCGCGCCGTACTTTCGTGATGCCGATGATGAGGCTGCCGGTTTCATGCAAGAGTGGATGAAGTCGACCGATATACTTTTGGGCCGGAAAACTTACGACATCTTTGAAGCCTATTGGCCGAAACATGATGACATGTGGCCAGGTATCTTGGATGTTACCAAATATGTCGCCAGCACCACCTTAGAAAATTCAAAAGTAGATAAATCGGATTGGAAACATACGGTTTTACTCTCAAATGTCGACGACATCAAAAAACTGAAAAATGAAGACGGCGGCGAAATCAAAGTCCATGGCAGCGGCAATTTGGCGCAGACCCTGTTCAAGCATGATCTGGTCGACGAGCTGCATCTAATGACATTCCCAATAACACTCGGTATCGGCAAACGTCTTTTCGGCGATGGCACGATTGCCACAGCCTTCACGCTAATCGAAAGCCTGGTTACATCAAACGGCGTAATCTTTGCAAACTACAAACGCGCCGGCGAAGTAAAGACTGGAACCGTTGGAGCTTAAACTCGAGAAATCACAATCAAGTAATATCCTAATAAATGAAACGCAGATTGCGCTGGAATGGTTTTTTAAGTGTACAATGATCCGCTTGTGGTCAAAATAAGTAATGCTAATTGATACGATTATTCGCTTTAGATTTTATTTTTGTTGACATTTTGTTGTGTTTGCGCAATAATACGTTGCGTTATGATATATAACCGTGTTGCTACGTTACGAGCCGAACTAGGCTTGTCGCGCCAGGATTTAGCGGAAAAGGTCGGTGTTAATTACCAGACCATCGGCTTTATTGAACGCGGCGATTATTCGCCGAGTTTAGAGCTTGCCTTTAGTATCGCCGAAACGTTTGGCGTGACGCTCACGGATATATTCTCGGACAAACCATTTAAACCATTATTTGGCCCGAAGGAGGGCGAATCATGAAACGCGCAATCGACGGCAGGTCAGTGTTAGTTTATACAATCATAATCATCGTAGGGCTGCTTCTGTTATGCCTGATTTTGCCGAACATCGTTCCGCTGCCATTCATGTTAGTTGCGTTTTCATTGGTTCCACTCTTAGTTGCAGCTACAATACTTTTCTTTATTTTTGGATCCTCAAAACGGAGCGACCGGCCTGAAAGCCGCAAGCTGACTAGATATCTTGCAGATCTTGCAGTATTCAGTACTGCCGCGAGCGTTTTCTTTACCTACATATCAACGGAGCAACCTCCATATGGACCAGGCACCTTGCGGTATGTCTTTGAAAATATCGGTGTCGCATGCTTATTTGCAGGTGTTGCGTGTGTCCTACTAGTAATTACCAGGCAAAAATTCGTCTACTGGCCATTCTGGAACACAAAAGACCGGCAAAAATCTGACGAACGCCAGAAAACGGTGCGCAATCGCGTATATGAAAAATCGTACAGGACTATACTACTTTTGCTGATTGCAAGTTGGCTCGTTAACGTCTCTCCATCAACACAGCGGCTGCATGACGAACTAATCCAAGTGGCGATACTGTGTGTGCTCGGCTTGCCTTCGGTGATTGCCGCTTGGCAAGTTGATAGCTAATATTGCGTATTCGTCAGGGCCGTCCATGTTTTCGGACCTATAACGCCATCTACGTACAGATGTTTTTTAGCCTGGAAATTGCGGACAGCGGTATATGTTCCGCCGCCAAAAATTCCATCAACCGTTTGACCTGGCCCCTTGTAAAAACCGTGGTATTGCAACCAATGCTGCGCTAACATCACGCAATTATGATTGCTCGACCACTCCCGCAATGTTGGCAATGGCGGCGGGCAGTTATACGCCCACCCTGAAGTGGCAGCACTTGCCGGCCAAACATAATGGCCGCCAATGACACCTACGAATAAAGCAATTACAATTGCCACTGCCCAGTTCATTGGGGCACTTGATTGTGCTTTGCGCTGCGATTTGGCCATATTAAATCCTTATGCTTATGGCTTCAGTATACTCTGTGCATCAGTACATAAAAACAGTAACTGTCTGCAAATATATAGATTGATTCGTTGCAATTAAAAAATCTTAAAGACAAAAATATCGAAATTGTTGTATAGTCATTAATTACGAATTAATGGAGGTACGGCAATGGCATATACGGAAGGTTCGCCAATTAAATTGGTTATAGTCGGCGGTATTGAAACAGTTGAAGCCGTAAGCCCAGCCGCAGAGGAACACGGGCTATTGTTGGTCATGCAACGTAGTGCTAGAGGTGCAATTGGCGAAATTGGACTCCACGGAGTTGGCGTTGCCGGAGTAGTGATTAATATGGAAAACCGTCCGCATGTTGATGATGATTACCCACTGAGCTTGTTTATTGTTGGTTTGCGGAGTGATATTGATCCCCCGGTACCGCTTGCTTTATTTTGCGGCCAAAGCACAATAGCGTCTACAAGGCATAGCTATAACCTTGGTGAGCCTACTGGTACTGGTGATTTTGCAGCCTTGCAATGGCCCCCGGTCGATGAAGAAGTTAGAGGCTGGCTTGCAAATGCCGTTCAGGTAAAAGTGCCGGCAAATTAACACACTTGTTATACTTGCTATATGGGTGAAATAAAGACCAAAGTTACCGACGCTGATGTTACCGATTTTATCAATTCGGTTGCTGATGAAAAGAAACGCGCAGATGGGTTTACGCTGCTGGAAATTTTTGAACAGTTGACTGGCGAAAAACCTAAGATGTGGGGCACGAGCATTATCGGTTTCGGCCAATATCATTACAAATCCGAACGCAGCAGCCAAGAAGGCGATTGGATGCTGACCGGATTTTCCCCGCGCAAACAAGCACTGACGTTATACTTGATGCTCGGGCACGGAGATTACACAGATTTGCTCGAAAAACTGGGCAAACACAAAACCGGCAAAGGCTGCCTGTACATAAATAAACTAGAAGATGTCGATCGGGAAATCCTAGAAAAACTGATCAAAAAATCTTATATAACTATGAAAGAAAGCACGGCGAATAAGTAGCGATTAAAACTTTACGTAATAACTACTGTTCGTTAAAATCGTAGCATTGTCGTCGGCAATGGCCTGCGCATAAACACTCACACTTTTGCCTTTCCACGATTCGGTATATGACGGAGCGTTAACAATTTGCCCTGGGTGAACTGATCCGGGATTAATATTACCTATACGTACTGCTATCACCCAGCCATTTTTTGTCGTAATACCACAGCCGACATCACCGGCTGGCGGTCCGCCCGTTTTATCAACCGTTGAACAAGTGTCGCTTACGATCGTGGAGCTAAATGTTATATTGTGCGGGTAAATTGGTTGGGTTGATGGTGATGGTGTGGGGCTGGGTGCCGTAGTTGGCGTCGGTATTGGCCCAACAGGATTTATAGAAGTGACATTGATGTGTTTAGAATCAGCGGCAGTGTTCGTTCCGGTGACCGTTACTTTATCCCCCGAAGATACATTCGCTGGCGGACTGCTGACCTTCAAGTCATATGTCTTGCCATCAGATGCCTGTACGTTATATGTCTGGCATCCATTACTACTGCCGCAATCCGATGCAGTTAGCGTGCCCTGGAGCGCAACGTTGCGGCTTCGATTCATGAATGCCCAATAACCTACCGCGGAAATTGCTAGCACGCCGACAACAATTATTAGAATGATCGTTGTAAATCCTGCGTTAGATGATTTGGGTGAAGACTGCATGTTATTAATAGTAGCTTTACAATTTTATACCGGATCCGGAGGCCCGTCCACCGGACGCCGGAACCTTGACTTTTGCTTGAGCGCGACTACAAATCCTGCCAGTAACGTGATGGTCGATGCGCTTATCAGAATCCACGCAATTGGATTCGACCTGTTCGGAGATCCGTAACCAGTGTCGGGATCGCCCACGGTGCTGTTTGAGTTCGTGCTACTTTTTGGGATTGTTAAGCCTGACACTTCACCGACTTGGCTGGTGTTCTGTTCCGCGAACCACATGCGACCGTTATAACCGGCCGTTATAGCTAGCGGGTTGCTGGTCTGCGTGGGAATATCAAATTCGGAAATGACGCCTTTCGACGTGATGAATCCGACTTTGTTCGCGGTACTTTCGGTGAACCAGACGTTGCCGTCCGGACCTTTGCCCATGAAATTGGCATTGCGTCCGCCCGGCATATTGAATTCGGTAATCACTCCAGCCGGTGTTATTTTGCCGATCTTTGCGGTGGCACCTTCGGTGAACCAGACGTTGCCATCCGAGCCTGGCGCGATGCCGGCGAGGTTGCTGCTGGGAGTTGGCACAGTGTATTCGGTAACAAACCCGGCAGGCGTTATTTTGCCGATCTTGTTCGTTGCTTCGGTGAACCAGACGTTGCCATCGTTACCTGTTGCGATACTTGAGGGCCCACTGCTTGGCGTGGGAATCGCAAAGAGTGTGATGGCGCCACCGGGGGTAATCCTGCCGATCCGAGAATTAGCTAAATTTGTGTAGGCGTTAACCGCATACCATAGGTTGCCGTCGGCACCAGTTGTTATTTCGAACGGATTCGTGCCAGCCCCCGGGAACTCCGTTACCGTTCCGCTCGAGGTGATCTTGCCGACCGTATCAGTATTTTCTTCGACGAACCATAGATTTCCGTCCGGACCCGCAGTGATACCGGTTGCGCCGCTGTTCGGCGTCGGAATCGGGAACTCCGTTACAATACCACTAGGAGTAATACGGGCGATGTTATTAGCGGCATCTTCCGTAAACCACATTTTCCCGTCAAACCCTTTTGCAATTCCCCACGGCTGGCTGCCTGGCGTTGTCGCCGGAAATTCCGTGATACTGACTGCCGCATACGCACTCGGTGCAAGCGCGAAAATGACCGCGAGAATGCCTGCCGTAGAAATCGATAACCGCTTGGCGAATTGCTTCATGAAATTAATCTAAGCATAACGAATTTCGCCGCTCCCAACAACCGGATATACCTATTTTTTACGAATATGGCTTCACCGCTGCCAGCGTCGGACGCCGCTTGGTACTACCACGCACTTTGCCGGGGCAAGAACCAATGTATTACCGAATGTATTTTTCATTTTGTTTATTAGCAGACCGAGTGTATTGAATAAATTTTGTCTCATAGCCCCCTCCTAAAATTAAACACGTTGTAGTACGGTATCAAATTAAAATTGCTGTTACAACACAATGTAATATATTTTACAGCGTTTATGCAGTCAGACTGATTGTGCATCAATTATTTATGAAGCGGTTCAAACGATCGAAGATTTTTTTGACTTGATTCCAGCTTTCACTGGAATTGCTAAGTGCAGAAGCGGGTCGAGTTTAGCAAAGAAGTCGTCAAGATATTTGCCAGACAAATTGTGCGGGGCGCCGTCCAGGATTAAATACTCTTTGAATGGGATATCCCGTAGCACGTACCGTTCCGGGCCGATGATTTCGTCCGAGCCGGCTTCAAACACATAAACGGGTACACTGCCTTTAGTTAGTTTGGTATATGTATCTTCCCACGTAATGCCTTTTATGGATTGCATGAAAGCTGCCGTATATTCTTTTTTCAGCCCATCACTCGTTGTTACTTGCAATCCGTTTTCGGCTTCTTTGCCGTGCCGTTCAATATAACTTTGGTATGAACTGCCTGCCGTTGGCGTTACTAGTACCAGCGATTGAATATCATTTAAATTTACCATCGATGCGACACCGCACCCGAAAGAGTGCGCAATAATTATAATTGGCACACCAGGATGATTTTTTTTAGCTTCCGTGACCAGATTATTGATGCGCTCGATCGCAATTGACAGCGGATTGTTCTTAATAAATTCGCCGCTCTGCTGATTTTGATCGACAAGCATGATTGCTGAATCGGTATAATGCTCTGCTATCGCGTAGAAAAATTTCTCGCCGTCCCACCGCCGCACCCCGCCGCCATGCACACCGATGATGACTCGTTCAGGTTTATCACTTTCAAAAATTTCTTCTTCGTAGTCACCCGCACTGTCGTGTCTGTTTGCAATAGAGCTTTTGCGCATTTGCTGAGTATAACAAATAGTGTTAAATCTTGCTTATTAATATCATGGGTCGTACTAGCTTAAATGCAGAAAGTTGTGCATGCGAGGCGTGACTTCGGTTAGCTTGCCGGCATTAACTATCGTAAACTCTATCCAAGCGGCGAGACCTACAGCAACTG
Organism: Saccharimonadales bacterium (SeqCode); assembly: GCA_035478715.1. Classification (GTDB taxonomy): domain Bacteria; phylum Patescibacteriota; class Saccharimonadia; order Saccharimonadales; family UBA4665; genus JAICLK01. Next base: position 46,591 of record DATIJK010000050.1, on the reverse strand, counting down.
AACCGGTGCTAGCTTCAAATGGCCACACGAATTGATTATGTGTATCCCCGATATATCCAACCTCGATCCCTGTCGCTCCAGCTAAAGCGGTTTCTATGAACGGTCCGGTCGTTGCAGTCAATGCGAAAAGCCCTTCATTTACTATTTTTCTAGTATCTGTGACCCCGGAAACAATTTCTCCTCCTAATTTCTTTCGCTGATCATTGCGCTCTTTTGCAGCACCGCGTTCGAGCCCCAACCTTAGGCCGCAGCTTACAGCGCCGGCACCTGGGACAGCAACCGCAAGCCCGGCTACCGGTCCAAGTTTTGCTGAAAGAAAGCCGCCCGCAAAGACAAGTGCAGCACCTCCGATACGGCTGGCCATACCAGCAATCATGCCTTTGCGAGACTCGGAAACACGCATATCGGTCAACGTTTCTGATGCTTTAGTCATACAATAAATATTATACCATTTATTATATTTTTTACAACACATTGAATAGGCCTACACGTGCATTGTCTATGTGTCGGGTTTAAAGCTAGTATCTATCCCGGGCAGCCGGGTACATCATATATGTTCGATTTTGTTGGGCTGAGTCCGTTTATCAAGTGAACAGTCAAAGTGACCGTATAATGTAACGTATAGCACACAGAGGGGTTATAAGTTGGATCAAAACCTGGCGGCGGCGCGAATTCGTGATCGGTTTCTTCGTTCGGCATGCATGCTTCATTGACTAATGGCGGCGTTCCATCACCCCAATCCCATTCACAACCCGTGATCAGACTCGCTTCGCTTGGATCGGTGTGGTTTTGAAACCCCCAACCCCAGAAATAATCCGGCGGCGGCGGTGGCCCTGAGCCACCGTCATCGGGCTCGCAATCATCCGTACAATCATACGGAGGAGGATCGCCGAAATCAGCGCTACCGCTCGGGCTGCCGCCTAACGATCCTGACGGTGCATATAGCCGGTATGACATTTGGACTTGATCATTACCGCCGCCGATTCTTGGCCAATTTATCGTTATAGTAAAAATACTAGTACTCGAGTTATACGCGATCGATTCGTTATAGACAGGCTGGGTGGTCGTGGGGATGCCTGAACTGTCTACGCTGCATTCGGCATCAGTCGCAAGGCTTACCGCGCTGCCATGACTTATGCAGAAATTCCCATCCGTGCTAAAAACCGAATCCGGATCCGAATCCGCCCGACTTTTTAGTTTTTCTAGTTGTGTCTGAGCAAGGCTCCATGCGGTTTGGTGCTCGCCCGAATCGTGCACCGCTAAAATACTACTTCGCGTGACCGTGAATGCGCCACCCAGAATCGCGCTGATGATTGCCAGCGCTATCAACACTTCGACGAGCGTGTCGCCACGGTGAGATAATCGTTTTTTAAGTTTTGTGTGTAAGCGACGCATAAGTTATCATCAATATTCACACGTTCAGCGACTGTTCAGATTTAATTATACTGCTTATGATTGATTTTGCATTGTGCGATATTTTACATAATATACTTGCGGCAAGCGGCGACTAAAGAAACCATGAAAATATCTCTGATGAGCTGAGATCCTTATTTAGAGGCGCCTCCCAGACTATAGCTTCGCGCCGGCCTGCCTATTTTTTATAATGACAGGCAGGTCGGGCTCGGCATATAATTTCGCTAATCGCGAAATTATCGAACCGCCTATGGCATTACTCGCTGTGAGTACCACCACGAAAAAACCCGACAATTTGTCGGGTCATTTCGTGGTGGCGCCTCCCAGACTCGAACTGGGGACACAAGGCTCTTCAGGCCTCTGCTCTACCAACTGAGCTAAAGCGCCGCTAAGACGTTGTTATTTTACAGGGATAACCGGGGTTTTTCAAGGAAAGCGGTCAATAAAAACTGATTACTTTCGCTAATTAATGTAAGCAGAACTATTACATATGTCGGCAAATGCAAGTTTTGCTGACGGATTGTTGACGATGTCAGTGCATCCCAAACCTTCCAGCGAGCTGCCGAAGTAATGCCATGTCGTGTCGGTTGTTTTTTTGTAGAAATACGCGCCGCGGCCGTCTGTTGACGCTTGCGCATTTTGGTATGTCCCAGCCTTGTTCTTAGCAATCACGGCGAATCCTATGTATTGTGGGCTTTTATTAGAATTTCCGGTTTTATATGCATCCGCGAATGGTTTAGCTTGTTTCGCGATTTTGGCAAGGTCTGTTTTAGTATCGCAAACTAACGTGACCCAAGGAGCGTTAGGCTGTTTAGAAACGTTAATATCGCACACTTTTGTACTAGTTGTGAAATATTGGTCGCTATTATTTGTACTTTGTTGTCCGCCGTATTGTTTGGTTGCATAATCAGACTTCACAAATCCTGCCGACTCCAGCTCGGATTGTACCGCTGTTCTGACACCAGCCGGCACATCAGCTTTAGCATTTTTTGGTACAAACTGTATCGAATAGTTTGCCGGTAAAGCGTCGGCAAGCGCACTGTATGAATATCCAGGGACCTGGTAGTCAAGATACAAGACGTTACCGTTCGTTCCATTCATCGATACCTCTGAAACGTTCGAGTATTGCGCGGGCACTGACTTTCTTAGCGCGGCGATCTGTTCGGGAATCGTAATGTTTGATTCAGTAACCGTTTTGGATTGCGCTTGACTTTTGGTGGTAGCTTTGGCGCGATGGTGATCATAAACATACCAGCCTGCAAAACCTATCACGGCCACCATTATTACGATGATGAACATTTCAAGCACAGTGAAACCATTTCGGTCGTTCAGCAGTTTTTTCATCAGAAATCCTTCTTTAATTTCTTTCTATAAATTATCAAGATAGATTATACAACAGTTTTGCTACGGAATACTTATTTGGTTTAATGATGCAATGCCCGGCATGGATGATGGCAGTCAGACTGGTTTAGCTTATGCGCGCCATATGTATATTTTGCAGATTGGCGGTACCCCGGGGGAGTTGGCCGATTACGATTACGTCGGTCAGAACGGCCAAGTTTACGTCGAGGCAAATAGAACAAAATTTCATATCGGTGCGACAATTGCGGGTGAATTAGTGTGCGAAGCCACGGTGCTTTCAACCGTTCCGAATACATTTTTAGGCGGGATAGCTATCAGTGAGGTACCCGAACCGGTTTTGAGAGAAGCATTGGACAGGTCATTGGATGCCAATGCCGCCTTATCGGACCGGCAGCAATTAGTCGTGTCATTAATTCAAAGAATCCCAGATTTCGCCGAAATAGAAGTCGAATTTCCTGGAGCAATTGGACTTTCAGACGTGTTCAGTGCCGACGGAGATCTCGAAGCTGCAAAGGCTTTGATAAATGAATTGAACTTGTATATCAAGAACTTGCGGGAACGATTGGGTTATAAAAATACGTTCAGTTAGCGTTTGTGCGCCAGATGTCGTTTAGATGGTTCAGGACTGCTTCGTCACCTTCGTCGAATTTTAGTGTTGCGAGTTCGTCGCGCGTAAAAAATCTCATTTCCTGCAGATCGGCTTCTTTTGGTTTGTCTGCGAAGTCTTTCAAGCCTACGTTTACCGCGATACTCACTTTTGGATAACCTTTACTCGTCTTGCCTTGGTAACAGAATTCAATATTGCCTATTTCGCTGATTTGCCCATCTATTTCTTCGCTTAATTCGCGCTTAAAGCAATCTTCGAATGATTCGCCAGCATCCCAACCGCCGCCTGGCAGTTCCCATTGGTCCAACTCATTCCTGAATAAAAGCAGCCGATTCTGGTCATCGTAAATCAGAGCTTTCAGCGACACACGATGAAATGTCGTGTCTGGTAATTGCATCATGTCATCACTCATGCACTTAAGTGTGACAAAAGTATATAAAAATGCAAAATATTTAATTTGGCTTGAAAATAGTCAAACTTGCTTAGGCTGGAACACAATTCAAATATCTGAAATTCCTTATCTGGATATAGACTAATTGCTTAAAATATGTTATAATTATTTTGTCAATTGGACGCATTATGAACAAATCAGTTAGGCCTAATCTGCCGAACGAACAAGCGCTTTCTTTTAATTTGGACTCACAGCGTGAACGTCATGGTATGCGTAAAACGATTGCAGCAGTAGCATTAGTTGCTTTAGCGGCGACCGGTTGTTCCGCTACGGGCGCTGCTGGTGCCAATCGCACCAGCCAATCACCATCATATTCGGCACAACCATTTAAATCGGCCCAATCCACTCCTAACAAAGTACGTCCGTCCACGGGAGCACCTACGGATTCTTCTAAATCAGGCAACCAGACTGTTTTGCAAGAAACTGATAATAACTGGGCAGGCGTAAAAATTGCTGATAAGAAATTTACCGGAATACATTTTGAAATAAATGTACCGAATGTTGACTGTACCAAGACAATCGGAAGGGCTGGAATATTATTGTGGGGGGCATTGGGCATTGGGCCGATATCTAAAGACGGCACAGTTGATAACCAGTTCAATATGGTGCAAGCCGGAATTGTTGTAGACTGTTTGGATTCTTCCTCAACCCCACAATATGAGGGTTGGACACAGTTTTATTCGCCGACCAGCGACTCCCAATTTAAAGCAATATCCAGTGACCAATTATCGATATTTGCAGGTGACAAAATTGGTTTTAATATTCTAGTTCAAGGTAACATGGCCTCCATCGCACTACAGAACAAGTCTGATCAGGGCAGCAAGCCATTCAACCCCTATTCCGGCTGGAAGCGTATACCTTTCGCTACCGGCATTCCATTTGATGTTGCCGAAACTATGGCTGAGCGAAATCAAGTAACTCAAATGTCTGACGGCAAATGTCCGGTTGATACACTCAATGACAGATCGTATCCTGGCATGTGCCGCGTTCCAGCCGTTTACTGGACTAACGAGCCTGGCAAACCAACGTTTACAGGCGTTTCAATGGAAACTGCTTCAGGCAATTCAATTACATATGGGGCTGCCCGCTTCATTGCCGAAGTTGTCATGCAACCGGATGCCAGTACCGGTATAAATGTCGCAGTACCTGAATTGGTTGGCGTTTCTTCGGTTAACATTTTACGAAAGCAAAACTGATTGCGGTGTATCACTGCGTGCTTGTAAAGCTTTTTGACTAAGCGTATGGGAGATTAGTCACCTGGAGTACTATCTAGTTGCGCGTAACTGCGCCCGTGCTTGGATCTCTATATTCGATGTAATAGTGGGGGTTATGGTTTTGCCAGAATAACCATGCAGCTGAGGGCGTACCATAGACATCTTTGATATATTCGAATCCTTGCTTTATCTGGCAAGTAACATTATTGATGAAGTTAGTGCAGGAATTAGCACTATACTTTGGCTGGCACGGAAGGAATTGCGGTATGCCACAGGCTCCGCTTCCTTGACCATTGTGGACCCAATAGCGCCAATTGCTTTCGTGTTCCCATAGTGCGTTCAATGAATCCCACTGCGCACTCGGGCTCCAACCCCACTGCGACATTAGACATTTTGCTTCAGTTCTAGCTTTCGCTTCGGCATCAAGTGCCGCAGAAGATGTATCAGACGTCCCGTGCGGCGGATTCGTGTATGTTGGGCACGTTGAGCCTCCGCCACCACCGCCCGATGAAGCGATCTCGTTTTCGTCCCAATACGTCTTGCCTGGGCCATCGCAAGGATAGACTATCATCTGCGATCTACTTAATGTGCTTGCCGGATCGTTGATACAGCCATGGGTGGTAGTGGTTTTGCCGGTGCCGTTCCAGGTTATAATACTCTTGACATTGTAGAGCATCGAATTAGTCCAATTCCACACAACACCGGTACTTCCATCACATGCATGAGTGGTGATGTAAACTCTGCTGGATGGGTTAATTCCAACCCCGGCGCCTGGGTCATTTACGCAGTGCCCAGTGTTTGGGTTTTTGATCATGAATCCGCTGCCGCTGCCAACCAACACCCATTGCTGATATTTGTCGCTGCTGTCGCATGGGTAGCTGATAACATTGGAACTTGTGCTTGAATCATCAAGGCATAAGTTTGTATGCGTAGAGTTCACGATCATTTTAAGCTGCACTGGCGGACTAGTTGCCGCGCTACTGTGTAGCAGGAAATAAGCACCAATCCCCCCAATTAAAATTACGAATACAATTGCCGGCCACCACCTAACTAACCAGCTGGGTTTCTGAATACGTGTTCGTTTCTTTACGCCGCCATAATTATTCGACCGCGTTGATGGTCTCTTGACTTTGCTTGCTGAGTTTTTTCTTTTGGTTGTGGGCATTTTTCCACCCTATTAATATTACTAGTACTTAATAAGCAATAGCATAAGCGTTTATTAGCACACCGTCAACATCTCTCTTCGTATCGGTCATTCCCGCGTAGGCGGGAATTCAGTACATTATGATTTCCTTTTGACTGGGAACAGCTTTTGCTGGGATGACAAAACACGGACTAAGCGGTTACGGGTTTGGCGAGATTTACAATTATCTCAACGTTCGGTAATTTTTCCAGCTCGGTTGGATCTAGTACTAGTTTACTTGTGCGGTTGCCGCCGCCCATAACAACTTCTGGTTGTTCAAGTACTCGTGAATCTACATAAACTGGCATCGATATTGGCAACCCAAAAATTGTCACTCCGCCGATTTCCATACCGCTCGCAGCTTTTGTCTGATCAGCAGAAGCGAACGATGCCCGTTTAGTCCCCATCAATTTGCAAACAGTTTTGTTAACATCCAACCGGCTGTCGGCTAACAGCACACAAGCAACGACATTTTCATCATTTTTCTTAACGGCAACCAGTATGGTATTGGCCGATTGCTGCGCAGTATACCCATAGTGCTCGCAGAATGCCGCAGTGTCGGCGAACTTGTCATCGCATTCGAGTACATCAAACTTGATTTCGAACTTGTTTAAATTTTCCAGCACAATTGGCAAGAGTAATGTTTCATTCATACTTGGATTATACCGCTATACTGTGCAGGAACCTGTTACTGTGCTGACACCGGCTCTCTCTAACAACATTTGCATCGCAGCATTCATAACATCGTTGTCAAAATAATGCTTGTCATCATCAAATTGGCTTAAAGCGGCGTGTTCTGTGGTTCCTCTGCGAGGTACCACCGGGGAATCATCGTCAAAACCAGTTACGCCCCAGTGAGCTAACCGTATCGCCTCTTCAATGTCAGCATCCGTAGCATCGAGATATTTTGCCGTCCCCATAAGTCGACCCAAACCCGGATCAACGTTGCTAGTACCCGATGCAAGGGTCAAAGCACCGCAATCGCCGTCTCTTCGGTGCGTTTCAATGCGAATCGTGCCGTTTAATCCGAAAGCTACTCCCACTAATGTCGGCACTAATACTAATTCTCTTTTTTGAAAATCGACCGCGATACTTGCAGGAGGGCCATCCGGCGGCCGCAATACTATCGGTCGTCTTGCATTTACTAGACCTCCTGGTGGACTGTTCCTGTGAAAAAGAACCTTCGACATTATTGTCCCCATAGTAACAATGTGCCCTCTGCTATTCTTATCCCGTATTTCAATACTCGTTTCTGTACCCAAATGACCCATTTGAATCTCCTTAAACTAGTGAAACCATACCAGCTTTCTGGAGTTTGGACAAATTGTTTAGCCGATATTGCTTAGTTCCAATTCTAAGGAAGTAACATTATCAATTATATGTTTTACGCCCAGTTTTTCTGCCTCTTTACGGTTTAAATGACCCGTCAAAACTGCGATCGGTTTTACGCCGGCGTTCCAAGCCATCTGCATGTCGCTTTCGGCATCGCCGACCAAGATAGTTTCTTCCGGCTTAACCCCTTGTGTTTCCATTATTTTCTGAACGATATAAGGATGCGGCTTGGCATGCGACATATCATCGAGGTCGTATATCGTGAAGATCTGTGCGAAAACGTCGGGAATATTGAATTTCGGCATTACAAAATCGTGTAAAACTTTCGGATGCGCGCCGGTCGCTATTGCCAAAATATACTTCTTGGAAATTCGTTTCAAAAAATCCTGGGTTCCCGGGATGATACTCAAACAATCAACAAAAGTTTTCCCGTGAGCGTGTTCCTGATAAATCTCGAACGCCTTTTTGACAAGTTCGGGATGCTCCCGCAAAAGATATTCCAACTGTTTTTCGCCGCCAGCCCCCCATTTGGCTTTAATGCGCCGGTCTTCTTCTTCCGGATCCAGTTTTACTCCGACACCCTTAAGTGCCGCATGATAACATGCGTAATAACCTTCTTTTGATCCAAGTGTAAACACGTCGTCCCAATCAAATATGATAAGTTTTATCATGCTGCGTATTGTATCATCCAAAGTATTTCGGGTATCTTATTGATAGGAATAAAAAAACTAAAATGTTCGCAGTCCAACTTTCAATTTTCGCCATCGCCTGGATTTCAGGATTATATTTGCTGAACTCTCTTATTGCCGGTGAGGTAAAGCAGATTAAATTCAAGCCAATGCTGTTGTATGTGACAACACTCGCGATGCTTGGTGTCTATGCCGAGGTAATTTGCGATACGATCTACAACTTTATATTTGGTAAACCGCTGTGGGTCTACACAGTCTTGCCTGTCCATCATGCCTTCACATCGAAATTTGCTATCGTGCTTTGGGGTGCTTATGGATTTTATCTGTATATGATGCACGACAATATACTTAAACGACACAGTAACGCTGCAAAATATCTTCCGTATATTTTCTGCTTGGAAGCTATCGTCATCGAAGCAATGGTAAATGTTACCTTCCGGATTTTTTTCGGGCATTACATCTTTTATTATCTGCCGGGCGACCTTGGCCATATCACTTCGTTGCAAGTCCTACCGATTTATTTAATCGGCGGATTCGTGATCAGCGCAATGTTACTGAAAGGAAAAACCAAACCGCTATTTTTTAGCTCGATTGGTGTCATTTTAGTTTGTATATTAGTGTTTTTGAATTAATTTTTGTGGGGCTGGAGGGATTTGACCTTACCGCGTAAAATAAAACTAATTTTTGCAAGCAAAGTATTAATTCTGCCAATACACGAATTACTTTAATTGACCGTCTGTCCTAAATTCAGATTTTTGCCGGCGAAGTCTAACTAAGTTTTTCATGGAATTGATGCCGTATCGAGCTATCGTCTTTCCGCCATATAAATATATTCCTGCACATGCTATCAAATATGGATTTGCCGACAGCATTTCGCGACTGATCTCATTGCGGCACAGAGCTAAACTGCCCAAATATATAGCTGATGCCGCACCAGTTTGTGCAAGGGTCTTCTTTTCGGCCGTTAATTGGGTGTCGATGTTTTGAATTAGCGCTGCTGACGGCATACCTACGAGCTGTCGGATCAGCGTCTTGCTGCAGCACAAATCCAGCACCAACTGTTGACTCGTCGAAAGCATGAGGGTCTAATACACCATATTCACTCATAACGAGCATTTTTATCATATTTTTGATTTTTTTACAATACTAAAGAATGCAAAGATATTGTTAAGTGTATGAACCCATATAAAAATAAAGTCTCACTTTAAGAGGTGTACAAATATATTTGTTGAACTCTATTGCTGGTCGGGTAGCTCACCCCGTTCATGCATTGCTCTGAGATCTGGTGTCATCAAAGGGGTTGATGCGTAATAAGATAGTGAAACTGTAGGTATGCCTCGATCAGGTCCGACTTCAGATCCACAGGCGAATTGGGGCGATTCACCAACTTGTCCGCTATCTGTAGTTGCAACCTGAACGTCATCCCTTAAGTTGATTCTAGGTTCTCTGCAATGACGCTCCAGGCTTTTAAATTGTGGATCGCCAGAATATGGGCACATGGCGGGGCATTGCTCACTAATTGAATTATAGTCACATATACTTACTTTAAAAGCAATTACTTGGTGGGGCTGGAGGAACTCGACCTTGCCACGCAAAACAAAAATTAATTTTGCAATGGGCAACCCGGCTTCCAGGGTCGCCGGGCTTCGGGCGGCTGAGTGCCACTGGCACTCGCGTTCGAGCCCCGACACTTAAGTCACCAAGCAAGAACCGGCCTGTACGCCGGTTTTTGCTTGGTGGGGCTGGAGGGACTCGAACCCCCGGCCTCGTGAATGTGAATCACGCGCTCTAGCCAGCTGAGCTACAACCCCAAACATGTACCGCCAGCACATGCAAGTATCAAACAGCGAGGAGCAAAATTCAAATTTTATTTAATCATCAGCATAGCTAGTGGCGAGATGATAGAGATGGCAGTGGCGGCATTTGTAAACTTTTAGTTTACCACCGTGGCGCCATTCGCTTACAGTTGCCGTAGCTTGCGCCTCTTTGATAGTGTCGAATGCTAATTTTTCAGCACACGGCAGCGATGTTTCTATAGTTTCGTCAGACATTTCAGGATTTAACTACTCAGGTTTGTCGATGTATTCACGGCAGAAACGCTCGAATACGGCGTTTGTCCAGCCAAAGCCGACTTGCGAAGGATAGACTCCTTTAGCTGGCGGATCTTTGGGCGATACGACATTGTATTTTTCCAGGAATATACCGTGTTCGTTAAACCAGTCCAAGTTAGTCTTGATCCATTTGAGCGCAATACGGCGAGCGTCGTTATGGTATCCGTAGCGCTCCAATCCCAGCACGACCAGAAAATGAAGTGGCGCCCAACCGTTCGGATACGCCCATTGTGTCGGCAAAGATCCGAGTACATATTGACCAAGCGGTAGCGTATCGGTAGTAGCCAATCCGCCTTTATTTTCGAACCTGCGCAAAGCTTTAACCAGCGATGCGGCTTGGGCATCGCTGGCCATGCCGGCCCACATCGGATAATACGCCGCCAGAGAACTGACAGTGCCGCGCTTTTTCTTGACGTAGTTATAGTCGTAATATAGCCCGCGCAATTTATCCCACATCAGTTCATTCATGACGCGCTTGCGGTCTTTGGCGATCTGCTCCCATTTGGCAGCTTCGCGTTTATTGTCGAAAATGCGTTCGGCAGCTGCAAAATCCATCTCGTACTTGTAAAGTAATGCGTTTAGATCAACCGGCAAGAAATCCATAGCCTTGCGATTGAACCGCGGCGTCATATCCCAACCGCTTTCGGCCTCGGCAATTTCGTGCAAGTAGTTGAAATCGTAATAGCGGCTTAGGTCGCGGTAAATCTTTCGCGCATTCGGTTTGCGTGTACCCATCCAGACATGCTCGTATTCCTGCTTGGCGATTTCTATGTTTTCGCGCAGCCATTTTTCGCCCAGGTCATATCTGTTGTACAGATCAAAGATGAAACTAGTGAGAAACGGTGGCTGCGAACGAGCGGTGTAATACAATTGCGATCCATTCGGAATGATTTTGAATCGTTTGTAAATACTTTCAAGATCTTCCAGAATGCCCGTGACCAACCCTTTATTTTCATCATCAAGCAGCCCCTGGATCATGAAATAGCTGTCCCAGTAATACAGCTCGTTGTAATCGAACTCGTGGCCTTCGGCATAGCTCGGCACCAAATATGGCTTGGGAACACCAATCAATAACCCATCATCTTTGGGATGGTAACGCTCTAGTTTTTTCCAGTAAGCTTTTACGTAATCCCGCGCCGTCTGAACATCTTTGGGTGTTAGCGCGTGGTCGCGATGAAAAGACAGGAACGGCAGACGCGTCCTGGATACAATCGATTTAGGGTTTAACATACATTGCCTATTTTATTTTCCACTAATTTTTTGACCTACCATAATAAAATAGGTTCACTGTCTCTAGCCTATGCTATGCGAATGAAAGCGTCAAGAACCTGTACTAGAAGCCGTTTGTTTGGCTGCCCAGCTGTGAACTGTCTGATGAACCTGCGTCCAGATTTACAGAATCAACGGTGTTCAAAGCAGTATCCAGATCACTTGTTTTTTGAACCTGCGGCGCTGCCGGGACAGAAACGGTTGCCGTCTGCGAGGTAGTGGTCGTTGTCGTGGTTGCGGCTGGAGTCGCACTATTGTTTTTCATTTTCATGTAACCGTACCCGGCGCCGGCCAAAACGACCAGTACCAGTAGTACTATTATCAGTTCGACTGCTGAAAACCCATGGGAATCTTTGAGTGATTTCATTAGTTAGATCCTCCTTGTTCGGCATTATTAGTATTGCCGGAAGTGGTTGTACCATTAACCGATTTAACCCCAACAATTAGATTCCGCACACTAGTGCGCAGCGCTTTCAAATCCTGGATTTCTGTTTTGACAGCAGTACGGAACTCTGTAATCTGACCTTTCGGGTTGCTGCCGTCACATTTGAACGAATCCATGTTTTTAAGATTCGCTAAATCAGTCTCCGCTTTCGATTGGGCAGCATTAACTGCGGCGACCAATTGATCGTAGTTGTCTAGCGTCTTGCCTTTGTCGGTATAAAATTTTTCGACTCGGGTAGCAATTGTCGAAAATAATTCGGTCTGCTTTGTGCCTCGCATAACTACTCGCGACATGATCATATTTATTTTGTCTGAATGTTTTTTGCAGACTGCCAACATGTTTGCTGCCAACTTGTGCTGGCCCTCCATCGTCGATTCGTGCTGTCCACTGCCGGTGTCGCTTTCAGGTTCTGGAGTCGGATTTGTGTTTGTATACGCGGACGGCTGGCAATTCGTTTTAATGTTGTCTTCCGGCTGGATCGTTTGGGTTTTGCGATATCCACCCTGTGGGCATGCATACACATGTTCGGTTGTCGTAGAACCCGAACCGCTTGAACCCGTGCCAGTTTCTGCGAAAGCCGCAACGGGGACCAGTGCGAAGCTGAACGCCAGCACGCTGGTGAGCACCGTACTCTTGATTAACTTTAATTTCATATGGTTTTCCTATTTATTAAGCACTTTTAAGCGTAAGCCAAACTGTTAAAATAATCAAGATACTGCTTGATCTGAATGGGCAAAAAGAAAAAGGCTGCATCGCTGCAGCCTTGCATCTTCGTAAAAACAAATTTAGTATCTGTTTCCGCCGCCGTTGCCGCCGCCGTAATTGTTGCGGGGGCGCTCTTCGCGTGGACGAGCTTCGTTGACTGTAACAGCACGGCCGTCTAGTTCTTTGCCGTTCAGCTGTTCAATTGCTTTTTTCGCTTCGTCATCAGATGACATTTCTACAAAACCGAAACCCTTGGACCGGCCGGTTTCGCGCTCGGTAATGACCGTTGCTGAAACTACCGTACCAACAGCCGCGAAGAAATCGCGCAGTTGGTCGTCGTTAACACCCCAGGATAATGATCCTACAAACAGTTTAGTTGCCACTTACTATAACTCCTTTATGCTTTAAGGCTACTTGGCAACAAACCAAATTAGCTGCACCTTAATAACAAATACACTTAATTAACAAACTACTAGAGCAGCTTTTCTAATGCATGATATCTTACACTTTAAGCGTCCATAATGCAACAACAATAACTACAGACTTTTGAGTTTTTTTGGGTTTTGTGACAAATATCAAATTTTTGGGGTTTGAAGGTTAAGGACTATACTGATTTTAAAGGTGGAAATATGAAAAAACTTCGCTTCGGTACATTTCTCGCACCAAACATGCTTCCAGTATATCAGGCGATAACTGAAGTGGTAGGTAAGGAACTTGGTATGGCTACTGAGTTAGTAGTTGAAACCGATTATGAAAACTGTGCTAAGGATATCAATGATGTTTGCTTCGTATGCAGCCTACCTTATATAGAGTATGAGCGCCAGGGTCGCGCTCAAGCCATACCGATAGCAGCACCAGTACTTAAGGGTGCACGCTATCATGGCAAACCCATTTATTTCTCCGACGTCATTGTCCGTAAAGACAGCTCACTTAAATCATTTAAGGACTTGCGCGGTCATTCATGGAGCTATAACGAACCCCTGTCGCAGTCAGGTTACGGAATCACCAGATATACAATGGTCAAAATGGGCGAAACGCATGGGTTTTTCAGCAAGGTGATAAATGCCGGCTACCACGAAGAATCAATCCGCTTAGTTTTGGATGGGAAAATAGATGCGTCGGCGATTGATTCACAGGTACTATCAGTCGCAATGCGGGACGATTCTTTACTTCGAAGGGGGTTGAAAATAATCGATACACTCGGTCCGTCGACCATCCAGCCAATAGCCGTATCAAAGCGGTTGAGCGAAACATTACGGCAACAAATATTACAAATTCTGCTTGATTTTCATAAAGGATCGAAAAACCGTAAAAAGCTGGATTTGGGCTTGGTTGATCATTTCGTTGCAATTGGCCCCAAGGATTATGATGACATCCGCATGATGTTAGATGCCTGCGAAAAAGCCAACTTCATGGTTATCAAATAAAATCGTTTCCTAAATCGAATTCCAGTTTTAGCTTGGTGATTGTTAAGTAAATCGCGTAACTACAAACATGAACGCGGCACCGAGTATGGTGAACGCTATGGTGGCATACGACGAATGTTTGCTATGTGCTTCGGGCAATATTTCGCTGGCACCGATATACAGTAAGAACCCCGCGAAAAAACCGAGGTACAGTGATAAACCGGCATCGGATACTGAAAAAATCATTGTTGTGATAACACCGAGTACCGGCGCAATTGCATCAAGTAGCAAGAACGCGATAGCCCTTCGCGACCGATTTTTATTCAGCAACATCAGATTTACTGTGTTCAGACCGTCGGTAAAATCGTGTGCGATGACTGCAATCGCTACGGCGATGCCTACCCCTTCGCCAACCTGGAAGCCCAGCCCAATTCCCACGCCATCCAAAAAACTGTGCCCGCATAATGCCAGAGCGCTCGCTACGCCGACTTGCGGGTGGTGGTGCACTTCGTATTCGCTTTCTTGCGAGTGATGGATGAGAATACTTTTTTCTACGATATGGAAGAGCAAAAATCCGCATACCAGCGCAACCATCGCACCGGTCGCAGTTTGCTGCTGTGATTGAATTGTCTTGAATATCTCCGGCAGTAAATCGAATGCTACAACTCCAAGCAAAACGCCAGCTGTATACCCGAGAAACCGGTGTAACCGGTCTTTGTTTTTGAGCGCGGTCAGGCCGCCGGCCAACGTCGAGAAAAATGTGGCACAGGATAAAAGTACTGGCAACATACGTGTTTCCTTTTTGACTTTTTACTAATTAGATTTTTACTCTTGAATAGTATTTTTGCAAATTTGTCGCAATTTTAACGATTACTGCAATCCTGAACAGATGAATACATACAATGTATAATGGACTGATTAAGTGGAGAATATTATGAAGAAAGTTTTACGATTGTTACTGTCCGTATCCGCATTTACGGCCATTGCGGTTTTTTCAACCGCTCCTGCGCTTGCCGCTAAACCAATCAACTATGCTAATTTCAAATCAAAACCAGCACCGATAGTCGAAACCGGCAATGATGTTTCTTGGCCGCAATGCGGGAAATCACTGCCAAAAGGCCAATTATTTGGAATTGTAGGGGTTAACAACGGTCTAGCCAATGCGACGAATCCTTGTCTTGCAACGCAGCTCGCCTGGGCAAATACATCGACAGGCTTGTCGGTCCAGCCAAAAGTATCGCTGTATGTAAATACCGCCAACCCTGGACTTGCCGGCAGTTGGTGGCCGACTTCAAACGTATATGGCGGCACTTCTGTGAATAATCCGTATGGACAGTGCAACGGTACCGATACAGCTGCATGCGCCTATATGTACGGCTACGCCAAGGCTTTCGACGACGCGAATATCCGCGGTATAAGCAACCCCTCGTCATTCCGATGGTGGCTCGATGTCGAAACGATCAACTCGTGGGAATCTAACACAGCCAGAAATGTCGCTGATCTAGAAGGTATGACCGCCTACTTTACATCAATTGGCGCGCAAGTCGGCCTGTATTCTACTGCAATGCAATGGAATCAAATCACGGGAAATTCTGTAATGCTAAATAGCAACTTAAACGGATTAATGAGTTGGCTCGCCGGCGCGCGCAATCTGTCCGACGCTAAAAATAAATGTGACTTGCCCGCTCTGACACTTGGCGGATTTGTCATGCTGACCCAATACGTAGCAACGCAAACCGACTTCGATTATTCCTGTGTTTAGTTTAAACAGTATGTAACTTCTTATATCAGCGAACCAGTTGTTTGCTATCATAAGCATTAGTGAATTACGATTCCATCAATCGGATTATTTTTTTGCTGGTTTTAGCTTTGCTAGCATTATGGTTCGTGCTGCGAAAATTGAATTCCAAA
The DNA here is from genome assembly GCA_035478715.1 of Saccharimonadales bacterium (SeqCode). Lineage (GTDB taxonomy): Bacteria > Patescibacteriota > Saccharimonadia > Saccharimonadales > UBA4665 > JAICLK01. Next base: position 30,493 of record DATIJK010000050.1, on the reverse strand, counting down.
GGGCTAATCGGTAATTCGAATATGGCTGATTCAGCCGATGAATCTGCAATCTTATCTTTTTACACTGCCGGGCACATGCTGGCGCGTGCTGATCGCGGAGAGATTGAAGGCATGAGATATGCGACATATGTGACAATGCTCGACGCATTTACGCCAAAGCAATTCGTTGACGACATGGCTGTAATCCATGTACTGGATCTGCCTTTCAATACGTCGACACACTTGGTCGGATTGAGCAAGCAACACAAGATCGACCGCTTACGGTTTGGCGAATTCTTGAAATCTGGCGGCATGGAATCAGTCGTATTAGAAGGCGATTTCAGGAATTATTTTGACCTGTATGCAGCTCAGGATCAACAGCTGGAAGTACGCGAAGTTCTGGATCCCGCTGCAATGGCGTACGTTGTTGATTATTGTAAAACACACTTCTGGGAAATAAACCGGTCAGAGTTGTATATCGTGGCTAGTATTGCTGATAAAGATGGCGGTGATATTTTTAAAGAAGCGCTCGAATTCGTTGGCCAAATCAAACCCGCATTGCGTCCTGGGGATCCCGGAGCGCCAGTAGTTCACCACGAAATCCCCTACGGTGAATACGATGGTCCTGCATTGAAATGCCCAGTATGTAGTAAGGAAATGGCTTCGAATAATCTGTGGTTCGGCTGCCCTGACGGCCACGGTATTCTGATCAGTGGGCGGGAGTTGTTAGGTTTGCGCAACCATACGATCCATTTGGACGTTGACACCTCGAAATCTGAAAACCATGGCCAAATTACCTGCCCCAATTGCCATAATAAAATGGAAGAAATCAGCTATGACGATGACGAAAATCTCAAAATTGATTCGTGCACCCATTGCCCGTACCGCTGGCTTGACGCAAAAGATATCACCCAGATAATGAATCACGACGAATCGAAAAACAAGCTGGATGATATCTTGGGCAAACCGCCGGACGAACTACGCGAGCAGCTATAGCTTCAGTTACAATTCGCTCGAATTAAATGTGGTTATGGCTTGACCGGCTTTGAAACGCGTTCAAAATCGCAACAAAGATCACTGCGCCGATAAGCGACCAGATCGTACCCGCCAAATTAAGTGATAGGAATGAATTGCTGCCGCTAGTAAATAAGCTGGACACTAATCCGCCGATAATCGCACCGACGATACCGATACCGATGCTGCCCAAAATTCCTTCGCGTCGGCCCATGATTGCTCCTGCTACCCAACCGACGATCGCACCGATGATTAAGATTAAAATTATACCCATGTGTTAGCCTCCGTTATTATCTTTAAGCAATATCCACTATTGCACTCCATACTTTAAAGGGCTTACGGTTTTGATGCTGTAAACTGCATTGCAACCAGATTGGAACAAATCCCACACTATCAGCAATAATTTTTTTACAGGTTTAACTGGGATTGAAACACAGCGTTATTTGCCAACACAGGAACAGGCTGCGTGTTAGAATATAAAAAACAAAAACATTAAACATGTACACGCGTCTATTCATTTTCGGCATCATATTACTCTCGTTCGTCTTAGTTGTCAGTGCGCTTGTAAATCGCGGTTTCAAAAAACCGCACCTCAGTAGAGTTTTGTTATATATCAGCGCGATCGCAATGATTGGCGTATTGGGCGAAATAACCGTAGATTCCGTTTACAACAACCTTTTCGGTATACCGTTGTGGCGATATAACTTCTTACCGGTTAATAATGCCTACACTTCAGGATTTGCCCCAGTCTTGTGGGGATCGCTTGGACTTTATATATATCTGGTCCATCATAAATACGAAAAATGGTCGCCGAAAGAACTGGTGCATCTATCGATAATTTTCGGCATCGAAGCTATGGTCTTAGAAGCGTTAGCCGACCTTATTTCAAAGCCGATACTGGGTGATTATATTTACTATTACTACCCGAGCGGCCTGTTTCACATTTCGGCGTTTCAGAATTTCCCATTCTATTTCATCTGCGGCGCGGTGGTAATCCAAACCCTGCACTGGTTCAAAGCCCAACCCCACTATTTCGCATTCATCAGCGCCTGGGTGGCAATCGTCACCGTTTATTTCAGGTAGTAGTGTGGAGGTGCAAATTATGCAGCGAGGGCTTGGTTTATCTCTAAAGTTTGTGGGTTGAAATAACCTACGATTTCAGCACAAGTAACTGATATAGCAAGGCCAGTAATAAATGTATTGTTTCTAAGCCTTGCCATCCGAGCTTCTACGGCGGCTGTTGAAATTATCGGATCTAAGTTTTTGCCGATTTCATCTCTTGCAATGTCTCGTGCTGCAAGTTGGAGTACCTCAAGTTCTGATAGGTTAGCCGGAAACTTTTCAGGATCACCATATTCGTCTTCGGCGATACTCAACACTCCTAAAGCAACGGCAGCCGGGAAATATGCGTGTCTTTCTTTTACGTGTAGAGCTTTTTCTACCGCATCCATTTCATCTTTGACTTCACTCAAAGTGGTATGCACACCAAGTGCTGTGAATTTCTCGGCAATAGTAGTATTGGATTGGCCCAACGATGCTCGAATTAGGCAACGCCGCTGCAATTCGCTCAATCCACCAACATTGGGATGTATTCGTACGATTCCATCAAGGAAACAAACTTGTCCAAGCCCACCATCGCTTTCTCTTGTTAAAAATCTTGGTCTTTTATACGGGAATTCATTTAAAAATGGATCTTTTGGCCGCCCCATCTGTACTCCAAACAATTAGATTTTAAGTATTTTAACAACAATACTCAAAATTACTAGCGTATTATTCCGAAATGGTGGGAAAAGTTATTGAGCTTTAGCTTAGGGGTTGCACTTAGGCAGAACCGATTTAGACAATGCGTATTTTGTCGCGTCTTTGCAAGAAACTACATCTTTGGTGCTCACAACTTTTTTGTATGCGCCATTTTGGTACACGTAATAATCGATCACTCCTGATATTACGCCGACTTGTTCGCAGCTGCTTTGCGACACTACTGCTTGTTTGTCGCTATCACTGGCGATGAGCGTAACTGCCCTGTACTGGCCGGATTTGCAATCTTGCGTCGTCAGGCCGACCAGGAAGTTATGAAGTTTCGCCGGCGCTGTACCGTTTTCATACAGAAAATCACTCTGCACAAGTTTGCTAGTAGTGTCGGCTTTCGCGAACAGCGGGGTATTTGCAGAGTAAAGAATGCCATCAGTCAGTAATGTACTGTCTAATGTGAGTTCTGTGGTGTTTTTACCGTCATCCAACTGGAAAGTTTTTTTGGTTGCAGCCGTATTTGACGTTAGTAATGTACCTTTTGATGTGACTATAGGGGATGTTTCGATATTCTTTTTGTACGTCGCTACCGGCACAAGTTTGAGTTTACCGTTTGTGTCTACTATTTTCGCAACGATCGTTACATCACTCGAGGCAGATTTAGACGTGCCTTGCGCATAGAATAAATCTTGGCTGCGATTGTAAAAATACCGCGTCAACGGTTCGGTCAAGTCAGCATACGCAGCTGTCGAATCGATGACTTTCGCACTGCCGTCATCAGGGGAAACAGCTACTAATTCCTCAGAGGTAGTATTGTCGCCACCTCCTCCATACGCGATTATTAATCCGGATTTTGTTGCTACAGGATAATATAATCCGTTTTTGTAAGTGGTGAGCTGCTTTGATTTACCCGTACTGACATCGAAGGTATAAAGTTGGGACTTACTGGTCAGGCCGACAGTTTTTTTCCAATCATAAACTATTGTTTTTGAATCACTAAGCCAATTGATCCCATAGTTCTGTCCGATTGTGAAATCCGGTAACTGTTTGACGAGCTTGCCATTATTATCTACTACGAATACATGCTGCACGTCCGTTAAACCGGCAGCAGTTGCGACAATCAGGACTTTGGAACCGTCAGGGCTTGGCGTTACCGTACCTGGTATGCCGACGAAATGCGGAACTTCGTATTTAGTAATGGCTTTGGTTTCGACATTTTCGCACAGAATTGCTGTGAGCGCGGCGTTTGCGCAAACGTATTTATCGGTTCCCGTTAGATAATTTGTCTTAGCAACTGTCTGCTGCGTAGTTTTAGTTGCAACTGGCTTGGTTTGTTTGTTTTTATTCATGAACCAGTATGCGCCGCCAGCGACTAGCGCGATGACCAATACAACCAGCAATATCGGCAGCAACTTACCTTTCTTGTGATGGGAAACTGCAGCTTGGTTCTGATTTTCGGGATTCGCAGCTGCTTTCTGAAATTGTTCGAGTTGCTGTTGAAATTCGGGGCTGTGCGGAATTGGCTTGCTGGGTTCTTCTGGAGCTAATGGATCCACATCTTGTGATTTGTTATTTTTATCAACTGGTTTTTGTTCGTCCATACCGCAAGTATAAAGCGGTTGCGTTTTATCCACAACTAGCGTCGGTGCCTGACGAATGAGCCGCTATATTTATTACTTTATACTAGCCAATTTCAAAGCGTCATACCTCCGGACAAAATCTTCCTGTTTCGTAGATCCTATTAATGCTTTCCAGTCAGGCAAAGGCACTACCGGCTCAAAGCCGGCCGGAGCATTCTCAGAATGAACGAGCGGGATACAAGTTTTGGCACCCAATTGATGGGTGACAATGGCGGCAGCTATACCACCAGCAGTATTATTTACATTCAATTCATCGCATAGATGCGTTAAATTTGCGCCTACAGTACTGACTTTTAGTCTATAAGCCGCTGCGACAAATTTTCTTGGTACCTGTGCCAATAAGCCGAATGTGATCAAATTTTGCACCGACGCCGGTAAATTTGACACTGGCCCATATGACGAAATGTTTAACACATCCAAATGTCCCACTGCTTTCGCGAACATCATGTGTCGCTGGCGAACATCTAAGATTTCGCGGACGAAACCAATCTGTTCATTTGCATAACTTTCGCTTATGTGCAACCTGTCGTGAATTTCACCATTGGTCAAGCCTACGGATGCTAGCAAAAAAGCACCAAGACGGATCCGCATTTGCGATTCTTTGGGTTGTAAATTATATTTTTCAGACGGCCTTTTGAGAATGCCCGCATTATCACCAAGCAACACCAGTGCGCCAACATATTCCATCCCGCCCCACGGCCATTCGCTATTTGGGGACTGAAGCAGTGTAGCTTCATAGCGGTTGCTTTCACCAGTATACGATGCTGTCATTTACTATTTTGTATCATTTTTTCGTATTTTTGTCTATTTCATTTCGTCTTTTATACTAACTTGATTTCGGGGTACCTAATTCTGCGACTTAAAAACGCTGAAAATAAATCCAACTAAAAAGACTCATCCAGCTGGGATAAGTCCTTTATGGTGGAGCTGGTGGGTACTGCCCCCACGTCCGCCGGTTTATCTTGGTTAGTCTTCTACAGGTTTAGTCCGTTTGGAATTGTTCTGGGACCCGCATCAAAGCGGACAAAAAGTTGATCCCTATATTCCCGAAGTCTTTACAGATCTCATGGGACCTGAAATCTGCGCAACCAGATGATATGAAACGCTATTCAATTATCTGATGTCACTGGTAGCGTTGCTGACTATATTAGGCAGCGAGCGCGAATTCGTTAGCAAGTTGACGTTGACCGAAAACTTTGTTCACTGCATCGCTAATAGTAGATTTTGCATCTAACTAAGTTTTGCCTATGACGCTGACAAGCGACCTGCTGATCTAACCGATAAAGTCCAACGTCGAGCTTAAAATTCAGCCCCGCGTATATTTCGCAAACCTAACGGTTTGCATAAGCAGTATTATACCATATTCGTTATAAAATTTGAACCGCACATGATATATTTAGCAAACTATGAGTTTGTTCGAAGCTACCCAAGATCCGTTCTTATTAGCCGCTCCTTTTCGACTGGGCAGAGATGTAATACGTACTAAAAATATTTCAGAATCTATTGGATTTGCCGTGCTGGGAGCCCATGTTAGGTTGCGATCTGAGCGGATTGTGGTGCGGCCGATACTTGTAAGCGTGCTTCAAACTGCTTTTCATGCAGCAACATATGCACAATTGTATAATCACCACACCGGCCTACAAGTAAGATCATCTACTAGTGGTTACGGTGAATTAACCCACGCATTTTTTGTCGGTGGCGACGTTGGCCAAGCTCAATTGGAATGCGTGTTCAGGCAAGGACAATTACCTGAAGATATTACTGAAGACGTGATCATGCCATCACCAGACTGCTACGTAAGAACCAATCAAGGTGAAGCCTGCCCAGTAAACGCATTGACTAGGTTAGAAGGCCCAGAAAAATTGATGGGAATTTGGCGAATCAGCCCACTTCCTGAAATGAAATAAAATTAGGCGACTTCTGGTTCGGCTTTCGGTTCGTGGTCCTGGCTGCAGACTTGGACATGCAAGTCTTGGAAGATTTCTTGTAGTTGGCTCCGTTGCTTGCTTCCTAATGTTGCAAAGATTGGCTCGTGGTATTTTTTCAACGTTTCTAGCGCGGCCGCGGTAATTCTATCACCCTTGGGCGTGACTTGCGTGAGATGCTCGCGGCGGTTTTTAGGGTTAATAGTTACCTGCAGGATACCCTGATCGATCATTAATTTTACCTGGCGGCTGATACTAGCCTCGGTCTGCCCTAAGTCCGATGCGATATCGCGCTGTTTTAAATATGGCTTGTCCTGAAGCGCTAACAAGAGTTTGAGCTGCGAATAACCGATACCGAGTACTTCTTGCAATTCCTGGTCCGACCGCTTTGCGAGTATTGAAGCGACATGCTGGAATAAGTATCCGAGGTCGTTCGCTGATTCCATCCTGATTTCAGTGTAGTCCGCTTACGCTTAACAAGTCAAGCAATATGTGCCGGTTCAATTTACCTGCTTGTAGTGGTTTGTGATATTTATCCCGTAGGAATTTGGTGTGGTGCCGTCAGCTTTCAGTAAACCCCAACTGCCAGAGAAACCGCCGTTGACATTCGGATCGCAAGTACCGGCAACCCATACCCAGGCGGTATATGAAATACCGTGCTTGTCTGCCCACGGGAACCAGGTGTCCAGAAAATCGTGGCTGCAATCATGTTGACCGAATTCAGTTGTAATGACCGGCATCTTGTTAGCAACAGGCGCGATATTATTATCCCAACACGATGTGTCGCCGCAACCCCAGCCTTTGTAGTTATGAAATGAGGCCGATATCTGATTGTCCGGATCATTCGGCAAATACGGCTTGCCGTTCGCGTCATTATCCAGGAAATGATTCAGGTTATTAGAAAACGAGAGTCCGCCCAACGAAATCACATTGTGCGCACCGGTATTGCGAATCGTGTTGACGATCTGCTGCATACCGACGGTCTGCCAATCAAAGTTTATCTTTGGGCCATCGTATGTGTAATTGTAAACGGTCGCCGTACAACCGTCGCGCCAGCACTTCCACGGGTCTGTCGCTTTCGTATCGTCCGTAGACGGGTGCGGTTCGTTATACGCCTCGAATATTACCGCCGGGTTATCCTTGAAATTATTCGCCACGGAAGTCCAGTAATCGAGCGCGTGGTCTGCATCGGCCATCACCTGCTGCCCGTTTGAAACACAGATACCGCCGGTATCCGGGCAATTGCCGTTAGGTGCATTAGTGTGCAAATCGAAAACTACAAAAATACCGTTTTTGTTTAGCAAGTCGATATACGCACTGATCTTGCTTTTCAGTTGGGCTGAAGTTAAACCCCCTCCGGGCAATCCGTTGATACCTAGCCAGCAATCTTCGTTCATTATCAGCCTGACCGTGTTGATGTGGTATTTCAAAAGATTATCAACCGCGGCCTGGTCCGTATCACCGTGCAGCACTGTACCGTCGGCGCACTTACCGAATTGATTGACCCCGATAAGCCTGACCGTTTGCCCATACTGATTGACGAAATGATTACCGGCTATGCTAATAGCTAACGGCACGCCGCCGAATTTAACACCTTGCCCGCCACTAGCATTTGCATAATTTTTAACAACCGCCGAACCGCTAATAGTCCCATTTTCAACTTCTTTTGAAGATGTGAATGTCGCCGCCTGGCTGGAGATGAAAAAGTGAAAACCTACAAATGCGAACAAAAATGCAGCAATTACAATTGGCAGCTTCGGCTGTAACTTAAATCTTGTAGTTTGTTTTTTTGCAGACATTTTCCTGAAACCGCACCTTTAACAAAAAATACATACTAAGTGTATGCCGGTTATGTCGAACCAGGCAAGTGTCTGGCGTATTTGCTATCTGGACTCTGTAATAGTTCTATACAGGTCATGCCACTGTTCGAGTGATAAGCTTTGCGCACGTGTGGCAGGCTCGATTTTTGCTTCCATCAAATATGCGTCAACATCAGACTTGTTCAATTGCAATCCGGCGCTTATTGAATTGTGCAAAGTTTTTCGACGCTGCGAAAAACCAGCTTTAACTATTCTGAAAAATTCTTTTGAGTCCGCATTTTCGAACCGTGATTTTTGCCGCCATTTCAAAATCAAAATTTGCGAATCAACCTTTGGGGGCGGTTCAAACAATTCCGCCTTTACGATTCGCCCAAGTGACGCGTCCCAATAATATTGCGCCGTCACGCTTAATATCGACATGTCACCCGGATCAGCTACCACGCGTTCGGCGACTTCTATTTGGACTAGCAACGCAACTATTGTAGGCGGGTTGGCAGTCTCTGACAAAACTCGAATGAGATTGCTGGTCAGATAATATGGGATATTCGATACGACTTTATAATCAGGCGGCAAATTTGTCAGATCGAATTTCAATATGTCCTGCTCAACGATTTCAATATTGTGCGACGTATATTTTTGACTCAGTTCGTGAGCCAAATTCCTATCGAATTCAACAGCCACAACCCGCTTTGCCCGCTCAGCAAGCTTTTCCGTCAAAGTCCCCAGCCCCGGCCCGATTTCAAGAACCGTATCCTTACTTGATACATCAGCAGCATCACACATTGCATTTAAAGCGGCATCATCGCGCAACCAATGCTGCCCTAAACTCTTTTTCGGTCGGTCGCCGTTGTTCATACTGATAATTGTAACAATTTTTATTGACTATTTGTGATATCGATTAATAATGCTATATAATTTTGCAAAATGGGCAAATTTACGTTTTTCTTTTATTATTTCAATTTTAGCCGAATCTAATGCTAGAAACATTGAACCCTGAATTGCTTTTTCCCTTACCTGCGTCAGCGATTTTTAACCTTGCGCTAAATGACGAAGCTGCACGGGGAAACATAAACGAGCGTAACGCATACCGTTTATCCGCCGAACTAGCCTTCGTACTTCGACATTATAATCAATATGAGTTCACGCAGTTAATGTCTGCTGATAAATTTAAAGAATCTTACGATCCTGACTTGCCGACTATAGCTTTTGACACTGAGTCAATTAGCGGTACCTCGCTATTTGCATTGGCAGCTAATAGCGGAGACAAAAAGGCTAATATCCTATACGTTTCTTCGGCAACACAATTCGGCCATTTCGCCACTAGAGAAGACGGGTCGGCTGATTTACTAGCAACAGAAGGCGTTATTGTAACTCGTGAGGGCAGATTTATGGCGGGTGTTTTCCCAACACCAATTCGAATTAATAGTCTGCAGACTAGTGACAAGATACTTTTTAATTTTTGCGATGCATATGACATCCCACCAATGATGAGCAGGCAATCCAACCAAGACAAATCCATAGAACACATGGACGAATTTAAACGTCTACTGCCTCGACGCTTTAGCCTAGAGGAATTGTGGTTAGAAAATGAAAACGCAGCCTATGTTATTAAACCCTCGAACCGATATTTTGGTATTGGCGTCAACAAATTTCATTCGTTCAGCGACGCCGAACGAGCGTTTGATTATTTCAATTTTCTTAAAGAGCACGGATATGAACCGATTATCGAAGAATACGTGGAATCTATGCCCCTGATCGATCCAGCCACCGGTGAAGAACTTGAATGGTTCGTAAAAACTTTACTAGATAACGGCTCCGTGGTTGGCATGTATATACAAGCATTTAAGAAGGGCGATACCATAAATCATGCTGGCGAATCCAAGGTCATCGGCATTGATGAATTACCGGAATACTTTGAAGACTCCAGTCAGGCAATAAGAATTATTGGGGAAATCTTCCAGGCTGCAGAATTAATAAGCAGAAAGCTCCCACCTGGGTATAGAAGCGCTGATATGGTCGTAGATAATGACGAACGGTGCAGGCTCTTTGAAATTAATGCAGGTAATGTTGGAGGATTACTCTCAATAACCGATAAAGAAGACGCAAATTCTAAATTTGGAGCAGTGCAAACAATACTCGATAACTGGATTAAACGAATCCGCAGTAATTCACAAGTTAAAGCTGGCAATTACGTCGACCGAATATCAATACCCAACGGTTTAGTCGCTTCATTTGTTGCTGCCGCAATTCTCGAACGAACTGTTCGAGTAAGCCGAATTACGCTTGATGATATCGGTGGGGATGAAGCCCAGCCTGAAGCGATTGCAAAATGGCTTCTACTACAACACTACGTTGCGAATAGACAGGAAAATACTAGCAGGCAACTGGAAATTGAAAAGCTGCATCGAACGCGATTTCCATTAGATATTTTGCTTTCTTTGCCGCAATGGATTGCATCCTCTCCCGACAGATACCAATATAGACCCTATCTGTCAAAACTGGCATATTTACTTCCTAACTACCGACCAGTTCAGGAAGCTATGCAGAGTTTGGATTTTTATACTAGCGACTGGACGTCTTAGTACCTATTGCGGGGGGAAGGCGCTTATGCCCGTGCTACTGTAGCAGCCGGGGTTTTGTGATGCCAAGCCGCCGCTTGAACGTAGGGTGTTTCGGATAATCGCCTGGTCCTGGACACTTGGTGCCGCGTTCGAAGGCAATCCGCTATAACCGAGCGATTGCCATGTTCCCAGGCTGAATTGGTATGCTCCGTAATAACCATTGCCGGTGTTCGTCTGATAGTTGCCGCCTGATTCGCAACCGCGCAATTTCGACAGCCATTGCTGCAGGCTCAGACTCAGCGGCGCACTTCCCACAACCTTTATTTCTATAACCGGCTGCACCACGATGACCTTTTGTATTACTTTCTTACTGGCTACTTTTCCGTTTCGTAGCTCTAACTCATACGTAACAACTTGCTTGCCCGGGCTACCTGCCTGACGGATGGCACTGGTATTGATTGACAGATTCGGATCGGTGATCGTTTTGACCGGCATCGGGATCACTTCAGTTGCAGTGATCAATTTTGTGCCTTTACGGAAAATAAATATTTGCTGGTTTGGAGTGATCGGGGTCTCGGCTGCCGGCTTTACTACATCGCCCTGCGATAACACGATATTGCGATCTTTCATCAACTCGCCAACCGTTTTCGCATGCGTACGTAACACGAACTGGGCACCGTACAGGTTCATATTGACCGGCACCGCCCGGTCGATTACAACCCGTTCGCCAATCGCGTCCTCTTTCAAGAAGTTAGTTGTCGGTAACGTCTGCAGCAGGTCTTCTGGATAAACTTGCACCCCAGCCTGATCAGCGATACTTCTTGGTGTCGTTGCAGCACTATACGTAAACTTCCTGGTTATTCCATCAACGACTTCGACAGGTACTGCCCGATAGACATTGACACGGAATTCATCCTGGTCAATCGGCGTGTCGGCGCTTGGCTCTACCACATCACCCTGGTTCATCTTTATATTCAATTTTTTTAACAATGCACCGACTGTAGGTTCGTCGGTCGGGACGATCTGCTGCGCATGATCGTGCGACACATAGACGATCAGCGAATGCCTGGCCGCGACTTTGTGCCCGCTGTTAATTACTAAAATCACTGCAGTCGTTACTATCGCGAGCGCGAAAAACAAAATAACCGGCAGACCGACCGGATGCTTGCTGAACAGCTTTAACCTGCGTACGTGCCGCCGCCGCGCTACGATCAAACGTCTCTGAGTCTGGCGAAGTTTTCTATGCATAGAGCTGACATTCTAGCGGGATCTTATTAAGAATAATAGGGACCAAAATCCCCTTAGAAGTCACTGCTATTGTAACAAAATGAGTGTTGATCAACAATTTGACTATTTACTGTTTATATGATACTATTTATGGTATGAGACATCAGCCAAGAAGTGGTGGTGGTAATGAAGCTAACAAGGATCAGCACCCAGTAATTGACGGTGGTCAATTTGGCGTGGTTGAGCGCGTAACTGATTCCGGTGATCACCGCCGATTACCGAGATCAATGCGGAATCCAAGAGCAAATGGAGTAGTAGAAGCTTATTCCCCTTGGCGTTTAACCAGACGCGGCCAATTGGTAAGTTTAATTTCTGTTTTCGCACTTGCTGGCACCGCGGCCTTTATAGCTATTGAAAAACCATTTTCAGGCCCAGAAGAAGTTGCGGGTTGTGAACTCACCGTACCTTTGGTGATTAGCGGCACTGATACTGGATTTACTGAATTCGGATTTGCCACGCAGTTAGCCGGACGGGGGGATCCGCGCGACGTCGAGGGTGCGCTATCTGACGTAAACCCAACTGGTATACCTGCTGGCAACCTTCAGCCAGGTCAAACTGTCATTAAAATACCACAAGAATATTGCAAAAAGACCAGCGAACTTTATCCAGGCTTTACTGATCCAATTGCATGACTAACACACGCAAGATTACATTAAATCTTCTCTATTGGTGCGAAGCTGACGTTTAATTTTTTCGCGCCTTTGCCTTTGAAATAGATCGTTGCTGTGTCGCCGTCCATTTCTACTACCGTGCCGGTACCGAATAGTTTGTGGCGAACGGTGTCGCCTTCGTTCAGTTCGGGGATGTAGCGCGGTTCATTTGAAATCGATTTATTTGATGGCGAGCCGAATTGGTCGAAACTGTCGAGTTCGTCGCCCTTGTTGAAATAACTGCCCGGATCATAGCTGCTTTCAGGCTGGAATTCGGCGTCGATTTCTGACAAAAATCTCGAGGGCGGGTTGTGCTGCACACCGCCATAAAGCATCCGGCTGGTCGCATAGATCATATATAGTTCTTGGCGTGCGCGGGTCATGCCGACATAACATAATCGGCGTTCTTCTTCCATTTCGTTCGCATCGTACAACGCACGCGAATGCGGAAAGATCGTTTCTTCCATACCGGTCATGAAAACCGCCGGAAATTCCAGGCCTTTGGCGGCATGCAACGTCATCAATGTTACGGCGTCGCCGTTGAAATCCGCACTGTCGATGTCGCTTACCAGACTAACTTCCTCCAGAAAACCGGACAAACCGACATCCTGATATTCTTGCGCGGCGCTCAAAAGTTCCTTGACGTTTTCCTGCCGGGCTTCACCCTGCGGTGTGCCGTCATCAAGATATTTGTAATAGTCAATCCTTCGCAATAATGAATCCAACAATGCTGCGACCGTTGTTTCTTCGGCGATTTCGCGCAAAGAACTAAACATATCGCCCAGTTCACTCAGCGATTTGCGAGCTTTACCGGTTACCGCGTCACTGTTACCTGCTTCCGTTAATGCCTGCTCCAAAGTAAATTCTTTGTAGTCCTGCCATTCAAAGAAATTCTGCAGCGATTTGCCGCCGACACCGCGCGTGGGAACATTAACGATGCGTTCGAAACTCACCCGATCTTCCGGCTGGTAAATCAGGCGCAGGTACGCCAAAATATCCTTGATTTCTTTGCGGTCGTAAAATCGGACTCCGCCGACGATGCGGTAAGGGATGCTGTATTGCATCAGAACTTCCTCAATTGACCGGCTTTGCGCATTAGTCCTGTATAGCACTGCATAATCGCGGTATTTCCTCATGCCGCTATCCACGCCGTTCCGTACGCGGCGAACGATTGCCTCTCCTTCTGACCGTTCATTGTGCACCTGCACCATCTGCACTGGCATGCCGTCGCCCGCAGATGTCCAGAGTTTCTTATCCGAACGTTGCTGATTCTTGCTGATGATGGCGTGCGATGCGTCCAATATATGCTTTGTACTGCGATAATTCTGTTCTAATTTTATGACCGCGCAGCCCGGGTAATCACGCTCAAAGTTCAAAATATTGCGATAATCGGCTCCCCGCCACGAATAGATGCTTTGCCAGTCATCACCGACGACTGCGATATTTTTACTACTATTTGTCAGTAACTTGACCAATTGATACTGAGCGGCGTTCGTATCCTGATACTCGTCGATCATAATGTATTTGAACTGCTGTTGCCATTTATCTCTTATCTGTTTATTAGTTTTGAGCATCCTGACTGTACGATTTATCAGGTCATCAAAATCAAGCGCCGATGCGTCTTTCAGGATACGCTCATATACCGGATATACTTTTGCCGCGACATCTTGCGCCGGGCTGCCGCCGAAGCCGCCGTATTCTTCCGGTGATATCATTTCATTTTTAGCACTGCTGATAAGCCCACTGATAACGCGAGGCGGAAATGATTTTTCGTCGATCATAAGCTGTTTACTGGCCTGTTTGACAGCAGCTTGCCGGTCCGATTCGTCGAAAATCACGAATGTTCGGGGAATACCGACATGTTCTCCGTCTTGCCGCAAAATCCGCACGCAGATACCATGGAATGTACCCATGTATGGCATGAAACTTCGATTATCGGCACTTTGCCCCAAATGGCTGCCCACGCGTTCACGCATTTCTCGGGCTGCTTTGTTTGTAAATGTCACTGCCAGAATGTTGTATGGCGTAGCACGCTTTGTCGCAATAAGATATGCGATGCGATGCGTTAAAGTTTTTGTCTTACCTGAACCAGCGCCGGCTTGAATAAGCAGTGGTCCGTCGACTGTTTCGACCGCCCTCCGCTGCTCAGGATTCAAACCGACAAGTAAATCATCAACCACAGTCACCAATTGTACCAATTTCCACCAAATTTCTCGCCATTTTTAAGTCGTTCAATTAGCGCCAAAGAAGTCTCACACTTTGGTGCAGTTTGTTCGCAAAACGAGCACCGTAAAGGAGTCGTACTTTAGGTACGGCGAGTGCGGAGCGCAATTTTGCGGGCAAAATGTGCCGAAGTGTGTGGCTTCTATTCGTCTCTAGCTAGTTTTAGTAGGGCGCTGGCTATAGCTTCCGGACTACGTCCAACAGCAAAACTGAAATCTTTAGCGGCAAATTCCGAGTATTTATTAGCAGGCATGATTGCAACATGGTTATCCTCGTCGCCGCCAATAACTGCGTCTGCATCTTTCAAAGAAAAAGACCCATCTTTTGATGAGTCTTCGTTGTCATAATATTGGATTTGGCTCTTGACCGCGGCTGAACCTGAAATCATGCCCGTCAGCCATGATGCGCTGGCAATTGAGCGTGGTAGCATAAGCATAAAATTCTGGGGTAAGTAATACAATGCGGATACTATGGTAGCGAAAGTGCTTTCGGCGACATCAGATGTACACCATGTCAAGAACGTATTTGTAGCAGCGACTTCAGTAGTTTCATGACCCACTATAGCAGCGGCTGCATGCCTAAGACTTGTGCTTCGGCCCTGCTTAAACGTTGATGATTGCTTAATGAATGTAGCTGCCATAGCGTACCTGCTCCCATATTTAGCGTTATAAAATGCATTGTGTTTTTTGCGTATGTGTGATAAAGTTTCGGATTATTTTGGGAAGTTTCTAGCCCATTTTGTTTGGCTATATAAATATGATACGTGGTTGTATCGGAACATGTCAAGTCGTATTATATATTTAGTTTAACGATTATATTAAACATAAGGAGTTCCAGTTGAAGTATTTCAAAAACACCGAACTTGCTGAACAATTCCACGTATCAGAAAAGTCTGTGCGCAACTGGATTGATGCTTCTCAGGCAGGCAAACTTGATTTACAGTTATACGAGGTCAACGGCCGAAGCTACATCGCGGATATAACAAAGAATATCAATGTGATCAAAGAGCTTGTCACCAGAGGTGAAAAATATAAGAACAAGCGCGGCTACAAAGTCGTCAGCCCTAGACCCGAATTTTATGAATTATTTGACGCGAAACAGATCGTCGAAATTATTTCCAGCATAAATTTCCGCAAAGAAATCCCCATGCAGTTCAACTATGTCAACGCCGGGGCTGATGCGTGGAATGACTATGCGAACAGATTGGATTCAGAAGAAAGCGCTAACATACTTAAATCCTGCCGAGAATTGCTCGAGTCGAATTTGGATAGCCTCGACAGATTGATCGGGAATTATAAACGCGTAAACATTATTGACCTTGGCGTTGGCAACGCTTTGCCCGTTAAAGGTCTGCTGCAGCATTTTATCGAAAAAGGCTTGTTAAATAGATACATTGGCATAGATTTAAGCAAAAACATGCTTGATATTGCAGAGGGGAACCTTGTCTCTTGGTTTGGTAATAAACCTAAATTTGAATTTTACGAACGAGACTTTACCCACGATGAATTCGGCGACATACTCGCGGATGATTACATGCAAAATAAAGACATCCCGATAAATCTAATTCTTCTGTTTGGAGGAACAATTGGAAATTTCGCGGTTCCGGATGATGTGCTAAGAATCATCAATAGGAGCATGCAGCCTGACGACTTATTCATATGCGAACTAAAGCTCGACACACCGAATTCCCGCCAATTTTTCGACTTTTACTCGAAACCGTCGCAAGTTCCTACGTTAGCACGTCATCATAGGACGACCATCAATTTATTGAACCTTGATGAGTCTATGTACGACGTTGTGTTTAAATATGACGAAGCCAAAAATGAGCGATTTATCGGAGCCAAACTCAAAATCGACGTGTCAATCAAAATTCATTTGAACAGCGTCGAACATTTAATTAAATTACACAAAGGCGACACGATACAAGTGTTCAGATACCGCCACTTGAACGCTGCCGGAGTCAATAGCTTATTCCACAAGAACGGCTTCGAGGTACTGCAGACTAGCCAGTCTAGGGATTATGAGTACTTTTTATCTATTGCCGGCAGGTCTTAAATTCCAAATTATTTTAGTTAATTTCAAAAATTTTTTGCTATAATTACAACGATGACTACTAAATTAGACTGCTAAATATTTATCATTTCAGCTTTTGAATCAACTCAAGAGCTTGTTTTCCATATCACAACGCCTAGGATTGCCGCAGCGGCTAGTACTACGGCGAAAATGATACCGAATTTTTTCAGCCACTTTTGGCGAGCGGTTTTGTGGTGGCTCACCACGAACTGGTTGAATTGTTCTTCTGAATCCTGAACCGGCTCGTTATAACCGCCCCCAGTGTGCGCTGGAATCAATAGTTCGTCCTTATCGTGGGTTTCTGGTGCAACAGGAGATTGATCCGTATGCTCGGGCGCAGAAAACGCTGCCGATGGCGCTTTCGGCTCATCATGTTTCGGTTCAGGTTCGGTTGCCGGTGCTTTATCAACAGGTTTCGCATCAAAAGTTTCAAACTTCGGTTCGACATGCGAATGCTCGCTATTGTCTGGCTTATTAGCCTCAAGCGGATGGTCATATTCAGGCGGATTTTCGGATTTCTCAATTGAATCTGGCGGATGCTGCAGTCTTTCATCAGCGTGTTCAGTGTGCTCTTCCTCTTTTTTGTCCGATTCAGCTTCGCCGTTTACCGGTTGCAGATTGACTTTTTTATGCGTGTCGAGCATTTGCCGGCGTTCTTCTTGAGGTGGCGGTGCGGTCGCTTCCCTGTTTTCCTGTTTCAGTACTTCCTGGTTGCCGGTGACGGTCGTATCCTTCGCCATCGCTTTATGGCTGACAATGATTGGCCGTGAAGATGCCGGCGGTGCGGTTTTATTCGGGCTGAAAATATCAAACGCTTTCGGAGCGGCTGGAATTGATGGTTTCGCTTCCGGTTTTCGCTCGGCACCATTTTCGGAGTTTATAGGATTATTCGTATCGTTATCTGAGTCGGAATGCTGCGGCAATAAATCCATGATTAATCCTCAGCATCACCTAATTCATGGAGCATTCGGTAAGCGCTATCAACAATTCCGCTGAACTGCATATAATTCAAACTTGCCGCCCCCACCAGTACACCGTCGCAACCTGGAACTTCGAGATATGCGCGGGCATCATGGTCATCGACACTGCCGCCATATAAGACTCGAATGGCTTTGGCGGTTTTTTCGCCGTATAGCTCGGCAACCTGGAATCTGACGAATTTGAAAGCGTCTTGCACATCGTGCGGTTTAGCGACTTCCCCGTCGAATGTACTAATTGCCCAGACTGGTTCGTAAGCAATCACCATCTCTGCGACTTCCTCAGCGGTCAATTTGTACAATGCGGTAACAATCTGGTCATGCAAAACCTGTTTAGTCATGCCGTCTTTCCGTTCTTCTTTTGTCTCGCCGACACAAAGTATGGGCGTAATTTCGTTTCGGACTGCCGCTTCTACTTTGTCCCGGGTTTCTTCGAGCGTTTCATGGAAATAAATCCGTCTGCCGGAATGGCCGATTATTGAATAATGCACGATATCGCGGATCATCGTAAAGCTGACTTCACCCGTGTACGGGCCATCATCCTTGTAGTATGCATCTTGCGCCGCTAATCGGAATTTGCGGCGGTCAATATCCAAACTGAGCGGTTGCAGGCAGAGCATACTTGGCGCAAGCACAACTTCGATGTCGCGATGCACTTTGATGCGTTCGTTCAACCGGTGCACGAGCAAGCTCGCCTGTTGCACATTCAGGTGCATCTTCCAGTTGGCCGCGATCATAACTTTACGCATGGTTACCGCCTATTTTAACACTCATGTTTAATCCTTATTCTCCAGGGCTTCAACGCCCGGCAATTTGCGGCCGGCCATCAATTCAAGGCTGGCTCCGCCGCCGGTCGACACGTGGTTGAACGCTTTTACCAGATTCCGTTCCTCGATATAGCCGGATGTATCACCTCCGCCGACCAGGCTGAACGGCCGATGACCGAACTGGCCGGTCATCGCTTCAATCAGCAGATCAGTCCCATGCGAGTAAGGACCGATCGGACCTTGCAGCCCGGCTGTTTCTGTTACGCCGACCGTGCCGTTCCATACCACCGTTTGCGCCAATTGAAGACTGCCGGCGATGAAAGCGCCGGAAAACGGGCCGATATCCAGAATTTTTTCGTCTTCGCGGACGTAACTTGCCTGATGTGGCGGACGCTTCGGGTAATTTTCGATATCTGCGATGATGTGGGCGCTCCAGTCGACAATCCGGGTTGGTGCAATCTTGTTAATCCTGTTTGCAACCACGCCGTCTTGCGGCAGGTAAAACACGAAGTGCTGATTGCGTGCCTTGTGTTTGGCTTTTTCAAGGATTTCGCGCGCGACCCCAAGCTCATCCTTGTCGACCAGGCTAGACCCAACATGGATATGCTCCGCCATCAAAAATGTGTTGGCCATCGCGCCGCCGATCGCAACCATATCGGCGATATCAATAAATTTATGTATGATGTCAAGTTTATCGGCAATCTTAGCCCCACCGACCACCGCGACCAGCGGACGTGCCGGATTTTCCATGACGTTCGTGATGGTATCTACTTCTTTTTCTAGCAGGAAGCCTGCCACACTGGGCAGATGCCGCGTAATCGCATCCGTACTCGCGTGGGCACGGTGTACGACACCGAACCCATCCTGCACGAACACGTCTGCCAGGCTTGCGAGTTGCCGGGCAAAGCCGTCGTCGTTTTCTTCTTCTTCCTTATGGAACCGCAGATTTTCCAATAATGCAACCTGCCGTTCACGCAGAATTTGTGCCACTTTTTCGGCGCGTTCGCCGACACACTCTGGAACGAATTCAACATCTCTATCAAGCAACTCTTTCAATCGTTTAGCGACCGGAAACAGGCTGTTTTTAGTGTCATCAGGTCCTTTGGGACGACCCAGATGCGAACAAATGATCAACTTGGCGTCTTGGTCAAGAATATATCTGATGGTCGGCAGCGACATCTTAATCCGGTAATCATCAGTAATGTTGCCCTTATCATCGACCGGCACATTATAATCCGCGCGCAGCAGCACGCGTTTCCCATGCAAATCTATATCCCGAATGGTCTTCTTTGTGAACATTCCACCCTTTTTCTTCAATTCCTATTAAACCACAAGCGAGAAATTGCAGGCAAGCATAGTTTGATGTGCTAGACTTTCACAATGAATGATACCCCGGGGATAAACGTTGACATATTGGTAATCCGGAAAAACAAGATTCTGTTAGGGCTAATGACTGAACAATGGAACTACGAAGGGCGGCAAGTTTACGGAGTACCCGGCCGCGATATACGTTTTGGCGAATCTTTTGGCGATACGATTAAACGGAACATCAATGAAGAGTTTGGTTGTGGTGTAACTTCGTATGAAATCATATGTGTAAATGCAAATTATGCTCTTGGCAATCATTTTATCGGTATAGGTGCGACTGCCATAATTGACGGCGAGCCGAAAGTACTGCTGCCTGACGATTGGGTAAAGTGGGGATGGTTCGAAAAAGGCAGTATTCCCGAGAATCTATTCCCGGCTACAAAGAATCTAATTGACTGCTACATGTCTGACAAGGTCACCGTCTCCGAATAGTCGGTAAATTTTTTTACTGTGTCATAATTGCTTCATGCTGCAGTTTTTCGGTATCGTATCCGGCCTTTTGCCGTTAATCGCCGGATTCCCATATATCAAAGATATTTTAAAAAAGAAAACCAAACCGCATCGAAGCGCTTTTTTGATATGGACGGTGCTAGGCACCATCGCATTTCTCACGCAGGCCGCGAACGGCGCTACTTGGTCGCTACTTCTAACGGCCGCAGATACATTAGTTACACTCGCGATATTTTTATTTGCGATAAAATACGGCACCGGCGGTTACAGCAAGCGGGACATCGGTGCATTACTGCTGGCAGGAATAGGCTTGATCATCTGGTACTTCACGAAACAACCCATGACCGCATTACTTATAACGATTGGGGTCGACGCGATCGGCGCAGTTCTCACGATTATCAAAACGTATGAAGATCCTCAGTCCGAAACGTTTTCTTCGTGGCTGTTGGCAAGTTTAGGGGGCTTATTTGCGGCCTTGGCCGTCGGCGAACTTTCGTTCGCGCTGCTTGTGTACCCTCTTTACATATTTATTGCAAATGGTGCGGTTGATGTGGTCATTCTGATTCGAAAACAAAAAATAGCAAAGTGATTGGGCTTCTGTAACAAAAATGAATCTGCAGCGTTATAGTATCTTTGGAGACTGCTTGTAATCTGGCATTTTGCCAGTATTCAGCAATTATTAAGATACTATATATAATATAGCCATATGAAAAACTCAGGGTCACAAATCAAAAAGATTATTTTGGGAGTGGTTGTCGTGGCAGCATTTGTCGCATATTCATTTTTTGCACGCAATAATAGTGCGAAATCCAATGTTGCAGCTACGTCAAATAATGGTACGGGCAATTCTTCGTCTTTGTCGCCAAGTCCTGATTCGAGTTCTACTACGCCAACTACCAGCCCGACTCCGAGTAGCGCAACAAGTTCCGGATTTAAAGACGGAACATACACTGGATCAGTTGAAGATGCTTTTTACGGTATGGTGCAGGTTAGCGCGGTAATTAGCGGCGGCAAACTGGTTACTGTAAACCTTTTGCAGTATCCGAATGACAACCCGCACACGCAGGATGTCAGCAACCAATCTTTGCCGGTTCTTAAACAGGAAGCCATCAAGTCCCAGAGTGCTAATGTTGACTCGGTTACCGGTGCTACCGACACCAGTACAGCATTCGCGAAATCTTTGGCGGCTGCATTACAACAGGCATAAAAGTAGCAACTCCCATGAAAAGATCTGAACTTATCATGGGCATGCCGATAACCGTTGAGATTGTCGGTAGCGATAAACCTGAAAAAACTATCAGCCGGATTTTTGAATATTTCAGATCGGTTGACCGGCGGTTCAGTACATATAAATCAACTAGTGAAATATCCAAAATCAACCGCGGACTGCTCCGCGAGGATTGGAGTGATGAAATGCGAAGAGTCTTGGACCTGTGCGAACAGACGAAGCGCGAAACTAATGGGTACTTTGATATTCGGACACCCAATGGCTTACTGGATCCGTCAGGGTTAGTTAAGGGTTGGTCGATTCAAAATGCGGCAGAAATGACTTTAAAATCAGGGTGCGAGGACTTTTATATTGAAGCGGGCGGCGATATCCAGGTTCACGGCAAGAACTCCGACGGCGAAGAATGGAAAATCGGTATCAGGAATCCGTTTGATTCTGAGGAAATCGTGAAAACGTTGCAATTAACAAATGCAGGCATCGCAACATCCGGCACTTATATCCGCGGCCAACATATTTATAACCCGCATACATACGGCAGCCAAATTGACGACGTCAAGAGTTTGACCGTCATCGGACCGAATATTTTTGATGCTGATCGTTTTGCAACCGCGACATTTGCGATGGGGGTGGAGGGCGTAAATTTTATCGAAGCATTACCGGGTTTTGAAGCATACATGATACATTCAGATAAAATAGCAACTATGACCAGCGGATTCGAACGATATGTTTGGTAAGTATCTCGATAAACTAGACGGATTGCTCGACAAATTGTCGATGTATAAACTGCTGATTTACTACCTTATCGGGCTGCTTGCTGTAGCAATCGGATACAGTGCGTTCGGGCAGATACATTTTAGCCCGATTGAAATCGCCGGATCCGCATTATTTCTATTCGTAGTTTGCTGGCTGGTAAACCAGATTTTTTATCGGACGCTGCGTGTGCCGGCAAATGGCGATTCTACAATCATTACTGCGCTTATATTGTCATTGATTATTTCGCCGGGACTTGCTATCGATAATCTATTATTTATGACTGCTGCCGGCGGCATCGCGATAGCATCAAAATATTTACTCACGTATCGGAATAAGCATATTTTCAATCCGGCTGCTTTCGCGGTCGTCCTGACGGCATATGCCGCGCACCAATCCGCTAGTTGGTGGATCGGTAATCCGCATATGATGTGGTGCGTTTTGATCGGTGGGCTGCTTTTGATGCGGCGGATCCGACGAACCGAGATGGTCTTGAGTTTTCTGGCGGTGTCTTTAGCTGCGACAGCACTTTACGCTCAATTCGCAAATACCGACGTCATGACGACACTTCATAACACAATCTTCAGTTCCGCTTTGCTGTTCATGGGATTCGTCATGCTGACCGAGCCCCAGACTTCGCCAGGGACCAAACAGAACCAGGTTTTGTACAGCATTTTGACCGGTGCACTATTTTCGCCGAGGATCCACCTGGGGACAATTTTCTCGACACCCGAATTAGATTTACTAATTGGTAACGTCTTTGCATACATTGTTAATCCTCGTATCAGCTTGCAACCTAAATTATTGCGAAAATTAAACGTTACACCGGATACGATGGATTTTGAATTCAAACCTGATAAAAAATTCGATTACAAACCCGGGCAATACATGGAGTTCACGCTGCCGCACGAACACACGGATTTACGCGGGCAGCGCCGATTTTTCACCTTGGCATCGTCACCAACCGAAGAAACTTTGCGTATCGGTGTCAAATTTTATCCGAACGGTAGCAGCTACAAGAAGACATTAGCAGCCATAGATGGGCAGTCATTACTTGGAGCGACAAACCTCGGCGGCGATTTTACGTTGCCCAATGATAAACAGCGCAATCTGGTCTTTATTGCCGGCGGCATCGGCGTCACTCCATACCGCAGCATGATCAAATACCTGCTTGATACTAACGAAAAACGGCCGGTGACCCTGTTATATTCTGCTAATACGGCCGAAGATATCGCATATATGGACGTTTTTGAACAAGCCCGCAATATATTAGGCATAAACGTCAATTACACGCTGACCAGACAAGGGGCACAACTGCCTGATAGCCGGTTTAAAGCCGGCGCTATCACTCCAGAGCTAATTCGGTCGACCGTTCCTGATTATCAGAACGCGACTTTTTACGTGTCAGGCCCGCACGGGATGGTCGTTGCAATCGAGAAAGCTTTGCGGCAATCAGGTATTCCACTGCATCATATCAAGACTGACTTTTTCTCGGGTTACGCCTGATCCAGATCCTGCTACGGATATAAAAAGTGTCCCTGCAGTCGTATAATAAAATCAAACTAATTCAGATGACCGTCAATCGAAAACATTACAATAAAATTCGCAAGCGTTTCAAGGTAATCCAGAATCGCAGGCACTTCGTAATCGCTGTATGTCTTTTCCTGCTTGTAGCGGGCTTGGGCCTGCAATTTCTAATTGTTAGTAAAGCTGCGACGTTCGCGGTAGCTTCAGAAGCAGAAAGCGGTGCATTAACTGGCAATGCCAGCAGATATGACGATACGAACGCATCGAACTTGAATGCGGTGCGCTTTGGGGCTAGCACTGCAACACGATCTACGAATTGCACACCCGCAACATCCGCTACGATGACCAATACGGTCTCTCATCTGTGCGGATTCCCCGATACGACAAACTCCGGTGCGACTGGATCGCTGACGAATGTTCCTAATACTATCACGTCGCCGAATGCCAATACCGGCAGCGGCTGGACATATAACAGCTCGCAACAATCCATCATTGCCGACACGGACGGTGCGGTTATTAAAAACATTACCAGCACAGTGGCCGAAATTGTAATACAGGCAAATAATGTGACCGTCGATAATGTGAATATAAAGGTAAATGATAAGGATGGATTCGGCGTCTGGATCCGCGGTCCGAATAATACCGGCGCTCAGAATATTACCATCGAAAATTCGACTATTTCAGGTGGAAATAATACGTCCGGCAGACTAACGGCTGGCATCAAAGATATTTATGAATCTTCCACTAATACGAAGATTCTTAACAATAATATTATTTTCACCAGCACAGGCGTGCAGATGGATGCGGGTTTAATTCAGGGAAATTACATCCACGACATGGGTTTTATCAGCGGCGACCATATAAATGGCACAACAAGCAATGCAAGCGATGGTACGCTTTTGACGATTAAAAACAACACTATTCTGAACAGTTTTTCTCAGACTGATGCGATCAGCCTTTTTGAAGATTTTGGCGTACAGAAAAACAGGGTGATCACTGGTAACTTGGTAGCTGGTGGTGGTTATTGTATGTATGGCGGCCAGAATGCCGGTGGTCAGGCGGCTTCGAACATCCAGATTACAAACAATCATTTTTCACGGATGTATTTCCAGAATTGCGGCGGCCAAGGATCCGGTATTGTCGCGGCTTGGCCGCTAAACGGATCAGGCGGTGTTTGGAGCGGCAACGTCTGGGATGATACCGGCGCAGCAGTTAATCCGTAAAACGACTATTTGCGCTTTTGTTACACTCAGAATAACTCTATAAAAGGTGTGAAAATGCCACGAACCAAGCGAAGACAGCAAAATGAATTTATTAGGACCAAGGTTTCAAACACTCCGAGGCAACGTTTCATTCTGATTTCTGTAGTAATCTTAGTTGCTGTTTGCGGCTTGCATTTTCTGTTTCAAAGCCAAGCAGCTACTTTCGCGGTCGCGAGCGAGGCCGAAAACGGAACGAAAGCTGGTAATGCAAGCTCCGTGGCGGATACGGGCGCGTCAAGTGGAAATGCAGTTAAGTTCGGTGGAAGCGTACCGTCACAATGCGCCAAAGGCGGCTCGTTCCTCTGGGCAAATCTCGAATCATGCGGCTGGCCCGGGCCGAAGAATACTGGTCCGTTAGTATCTCAGTGCCCTGGCGGCACGCTTACGGCCAACAGCGGAAGCCTGACCAGGACTATTACCGTCACTACCGCCAATACGGTCATCAGTTGCGAGAATATTACCGGACGACTCGATATAAAAGCCTCGAATGTGACTATAAAAAATGTCTTGATTAGCGGTAGCAGCGGCCAGACCGGTACGAATGCGAATGGCACCTCAGTCATTTATGTCGAAGATGGCGCAAGCGCTACCATTCAAAACGTGACGATTAACGGTAATAGCGGCGTGCATGCTTGTGTCTGGCACCAAGGCACCAGCCTAATGGTAGATGCTATTAACTGTTACGGCATCGATGATGGTGTATTCAGCTGGGCAGACACCAGCTTTTCACAGACTACGGGAGACGGTTTTACCGTTAAAAACAGCTATTTCCATGACTTTACGGTCAAAACAGCCAATGGGCATATCGATGGCTATCAGACTGAGGGCGCCAACAACGGCATGATTGACCACAATACGTTTCTTATGACTTCGGACAGCGGCAATGACTCTGACAGTGCGGTAGCCATCTGGGACTCATTGAAAAGCAGCAACAATATCACCGTACAAAATAACCTGATTGCTGGCGGCGGCTTTGCGATCTATGCAGAGGATTACAGTCCGTCGGAATCAAGCCCGAGCGGTGGGTTTACCGTTAAAAATATCTTCTATAAAAACAATGATTTCAGCACCTATTTATTCTCTTGCGTGGGATCCTTTGGAATCTGGTACCCGCGCGGCGCGCCATCAGACCAGTGGAACCGAACTGGAAATACAGTTTTGGAGACAAGTGAAAATGTTGATAACGGTAATCCACACGTCAACGGCTCCCTGTGCAATTAATCAAGCATAATCGAATTGACAACGAACTTTATTAATCGTATGCTGCAATCAGTAAACCTTTAAAAAGGCCTTAAACGATGAGGCGCGTGAAAAGCGTAATCACAAAAAAATCTATTAAAAGGGTGTTAATCAGC
Organism: Saccharimonadales bacterium (SeqCode); assembly: GCA_035478715.1. GTDB lineage: Bacteria > Patescibacteriota > Saccharimonadia > Saccharimonadales > UBA4665 > JAICLK01. Next base: position 3,888 of record DATIJK010000050.1, on the reverse strand, counting down.
GGATTGTTCGTATTCGCCTTAGCGATATCGTGGCAATTCGTTCTTGACCGGCAAGCTTTGGCTGCTGCTTGTGCAACACCGGCAACTGACAATGGCACCGACACGATGACGTTGAACGTCCCTGGCGCCGCGACATATACGCTGTGGGTACGCATGATGGTTCCAGACACGACAAATAATGCCATCAACGCGCAAATCGATACTTCAACTTGTTTTAACGTCGGCGGAAGTGCTGGTATATCTCCAAATACCTGGACTTGGGTCAATTATCAGAACGGCGTAACTGGTACGCCGAACTCAATCGCTCTAACTTCAGGCAGCCATACGGTCAAATTGGTCGGTACAAGTCCCGGTGTCAGTGTCGACCGGGTAATATTGACATCTGATACGACATGTACTCCGACGGGTACCGGGGACAACTGTGCAACTGGCGATTCAACGCCGCCGACTGTCTCGTTGACTGCGCCTGCAAACAATGCGACTGTTAGCGGTAACGTAACTTTGAGTGCAACAGCCTCGGATGCATCAGGCATCTCATCAGTCAAATTCCTGGTTGACGGAAATGCGGTAAACACAGACACTAGCAGCCCATACAGCTTCAGCTGGAACTCATCAAGTGTCGCGAACGGCTCGCACACCATTACTGCACAGGCAACTGATACCGCGAATAATACTGCAAACAGTACGAGTGTTTCGGTAACGGTCAGCAATTCAACCTCATGTACGGCAAATCCGTCTGTTCCTACAGGATTGGCTGTAACTGGTACATCACCGAACAGTGTATCGCTTAGCTGGAATGCCAGTACTCCAGGCGCCAACTGTACGATGCAGGGCTATAAAGTATTCCGAGGCGGGACGCTGGTAACTACAGTTACATCGGGCACCGCGTTCACCGACTCCGGCCTGAACCCAAGCACAAGTTACAGCTACACAGTTGCTGCAATCGATACGAGCAACCATACATCAGCGCAAACTAGCGCCGTCAATGGAACAACTGTTGCGGATACCAGTGCGCCTAGTGCACCGACAAATCTCCACACTTCACTGATAACCAACAATTCGATAGCGCTTGCCTGGACTGATAGTACGGACAATGTAGGCGTTACCGGTTACCGAGTGTTCCGAAACGGCACGCAGGTTGGTACCAGCGCAAATGCGACCTACACCGACACCGGGCTGACGGCGAATACCCAGTACACATACACCGTCAAGGCGTATGACTCCAGTAATAATGTTTCCAATGCCAGTAACTCCCTCAGTGCGACAACGTTGCAAGGCAGTGGCGGCGTCAATGGCGACGTCAACAGCGACGGCCATGTCAACATAACAGATTTGTCAATTCTGCTCAGCCACTACGGCATGACGAATGCTACCGGCTCAAACGGCGATTGTAACGGTGACGGGACGGTTAACATTACCGATCTTTCGATCCTGCTAACAAATTATGGAACGTAAATAAAAATAGGTATGAGATAATAACCACATGAAACAAGGAATAAAAAAACTTAAACTACGAAAACAGCACGCAATTTACCTGGTGGTATTCATGCTTACAGGCGCTGCAATACTTGCGAGCAAAGCACCAAATATCGCAATTCACGCGGCTTCTTCCGACTACATGTATCTAAGCCCATCAAGCGGTTCTCATTCTGCCGGATCGACGTTTACAGTACAGATTAAAGAAAACAGCTACACCGACACCGTTAACGCCGTACAAGCCGATCTGACATATCCGACTGCTAAACTTCAATTCGTATCTACTTCATTATCTGGCACAGCTTTCGGTGTCACTGCTTCTAACACAGGCGGCAGCGGCAATATTTCTATCGCACTTGGCACGATTGCAGCCGTCAGCGGTGATAAATTAGTAGCTACTGTCACTTTCAAGGCTCTCGCGAGCGGAACGGCAAATGTAACATTCAAAAACAGCTCAGCCGTCTTAAGTTCTACGACGAATCAAAACGTCGCGGTTGCTTTCAATGGTGGCACCTACACGATTCCAGGCACCACTACTCCACCTCCGCCATCACCAACTCCATCACCCACACCGCATCCTTCACCGACACCTCCGCCAAGCTCTGGCAGCACAAAGTCAACACCACCCCCGCCACCAGCAACTTCTATCGCACCAAAAAACAACCCAAAACCAGTCACAATACCAGACAATTCGCAAGTAGAGCTTAACGAACAAGCAACCGTCCAGACCACACCGACAAATACCGGCCAAGTGACAAAAATCGAATATTACCTGAACGATAAAAAGGTCGCGACCGTTACACAGGCACCGTATAACTATTCGGTAGACACGACTAATATGCGGAATGGCACATATAAGCTTACAACCAAAACCTACTACCAAGATGGTCAGGTAGCAGCCAAGAACACTTCAGTCATCGTCAAAAACCCGTTCGGCTGGAATCAGTTTAGGCTGCAAGCACGTCATTACTTCGCGTATGTCGTAATAATAATACTGCTAATCGGATTCGGTACATGGTACCTGATACAACGCCGTGGTGACCAATATCTCAATTCGCACATGGGCGGCACGCCCACCAGTAGCGGCGGCCCAGGTAATGAACCGACCGCACACGTCGGCACAATGTAAACTACACTAGATTGCAACCGGTAAGTGAATATATTTGTAGCTACTAGGTTTGACGCCAAGTTTATTTCCCAAATCCTGGAAAGCTTTACCTTTAAATATGTCGTCAACTAACACATTGTTAGTATCTGGATAAATATCAACGTTATATCCTAACCCAAAATGCAGATGAGATAAACCCGCTATTTCTTCTAATAAAAAATGGGCCGATTCGTCTAATTCTTCTGCTGTAAGTTTACGGCCGTGACGCAATTCAGCTTCGCGAATATTTTCGCTCAGATATTCAAGTAGTTTTGACTTTACTTCGTTTTGAAATTTTTTATTTTGATTGTAATAATCGCAAATTGAAGTAAGGTTTTGTTGATATCCCGCATCACCAACAAGCAGATCCCACGTATGCACCGGCATAGATATTCCGTTTCTGCGCAGTGCTTTTTGGACACTCTTGACGCGCAGTTCCCCATGCTTTTTAACAATCTCAAGCGCATGTTGCCTTGAATCTCTTCCACGCAGAAACCAATTATGCGCTTCGGGCAGATCGACCAAAATTACCATGCAATCAGCGAAATTATCATGCATATACTTCGTAATTTCTGCAATAACATTCCTGGTAATACCGCGCTTAAACACACTAATGCCGAACATTGCTTTGCTATGATTCATGCGTAAATTTTAAGACGAATGCAGGTATTAGCAGTAACTATAATTACAGATTTTATTTTTTATTTCGCTTGAAAAAGACGAGCTTATAACCATCCGGATCGCGGATGACAAATTCGCGGTTGCCCCATGGCCAATCACGTGGTTCGCTGGAAGGCTTCAGACCTTTGGCTTTTAGGCCTTCATAAAATTCATCGACATCATCCACGCTGACATAAATGAACAATCCAGCGCCCTTATTTTCTAAGTTGGCTTCTTTTTGAAACTCCGGTTTATCCTCTTTGTCTTGCGGATGAAAGTCCATCCAGAACCAGTTGAGACGGACAGATAGGTGGTCTGGTTCCCGCTTTTCGAAATGGAACCCCAGCTTGTCGTAAAAATCAGCCGTCTTGGCAGTATCTTTTACGTAAAACACTAATCCCGAAACGCTATTCATTTTCATACCGTAAAGTATAGCAAATCTACAATTAAAAATTCTGTAAGTTTTTGCTCAAAGTTAAAACAAATGTGTGAAGCGATCGCTCACGCTCGGGGCCTGCTGACCGCTTGAACAGCTTTTAGGATCCGGTGTTTCGTCGAAGTGTTTCGCAGTGCTCGGAATGGACTTATATTCCTGCTGCAGTTCA
>DATIJK010000049.1:0-1995 GCA_035478715.1 Saccharimonadales bacterium (SeqCode) | reverse complement strand
AGTAATGGCCCAAATCCTGGAAGATAGGGGTTTTCATGGAAATACGACAGGGAATATAGAGCTTTTGGATGCTATTTTTGCAGAAATATTCTCACGTACTGGCCAATCTGACCCGGCAAATACAAACCTTGTAGGAGATTATTTCGATGGTGACGGTATTGGGCAAATTGCGCTTGATGCATTGCGGGCAGCGCCGGGAACAACCTTTTGGACAAACTGGAAGAATAAATTTTCCTCCGAAACAGAGGCGCGCAAAAACCGGGACGGAACTACATCGTCATTCTTTACCAGGGGTACTAACACCCCGTTCAATAACCGTAACTGGTTAGTCGGCGGCTATCTTGACGGCTGGCACCGGGTTCCGGAGTATATGCACCCGTACCTTTTGATTGCCGAGTTGGAGCAAAAAAGCATTGCGGCCAGGCGTAAAAAGATTGGCTTTTGCTGGGATATGCTCGAAGGTGCCGAATGGAAGATTTACGGGCAAGGGTCGTTTCAAAACATCCATTTCGATACGCCGGCGGGTGACATATTTAAAAGTACGCTTAACGGCGTGCCTCCTGAAATGATGTTCCGCCAGTCGGTTATCATGCAATTGATAGGCGACGGAATGATACATTGGGGCGCAGCGGCCCGCACATCCCGAGACATTGGCCGGTGGATACGCTCGTATAACGGTGGGTTTAATACGTCAAAAACCAAGTGGCGGAAACAAGGCACTACGCAGGTGGTAGATTACAACCCGAACGACCCGACAATGCCAGCGAAATCACCAGGCGACAACCCGAATAATTATCCGGGCAACCAGGTTCAAATTATCCCGCCGAACTTTTACGGCCCAACACCGTACGGGATACACGATGCATTAGCAGGCAGGTGGATGGCCGCGCAGGTAATCGGCAAAAGCTCGCTCATGCGTTATGCGCCGGGGGCTACCTATAAAATCAATGGAGGGTCGGCAATCAATATGTACCCAGGCGGCACCAATCCGCGCACTGGTTCATTGGGCGACGCAACGGTGTCATTATTGAACAACCGCAATGCCGGTCAGAATAATATTGTATACCAGTGCGAAGCGAAAAAGCCTATTCATATCGTCGGCGGCAATCCTGGAAACGGTTTCATTCTATGGTGCAACCCACATGCTCGTCCCAACGAGGTTAACGAGGTTACTTTCACCGAATCAGGTACGCATACATTCACAGCAGTAGGCCCAGCGATGCGGCTATATAACTGGTAGTTGCCGTTGTGGCGGAAATTTATTTCATTTGATCAATAACATAAATTAAAAACGACATGGCAAACGAATGGTGTTCAGTAAACTGTCCGATCGATTGCGACGATATTCTAACCGTAATCCCTGATTTCGGTTGCGAAAGTCCGAACGACGACGAGATAACAGAGCTTTTTATGTCAAACTCTGCTCTTTCGAGTGGTAACCAAACTGAATGGAACAACCGGCTATCCAATAGCTCGACCGATTCAGGCACGGCTATCCGTTCGATTGACTGTTTGGCAAACCTTCCCAGGGTTGACCCTGTTTTCAAGACCTCGCAGAAAGGATCAAGATTACCGCAAAAGGCTGATCGCGTGATTTCTTTCGTCATCGAAGATGATAAAGACAGCGCTTTCAACTACTTCAAAACGCTGCAATGCGGCGCTAAGAAGTTGTTTTGGTTCCGTTCCGGCGGGCACATCTATGGCGGGTTGTCCGGCATCGAGGGTACAATTATTTCGAGCTACGAAATCAATAAGGACTCCGAAAACATGGCCCACAACTGGCAGATTCAAGTTAGTTTCCGTTCTGTCTGCTTCCCTGACCGCGTTGCCGCTGTTATATGATCCGGTTATTGCTGTTGTCGCTTTTATTGCTTACTGCTTGTCGATCCATTCAAAAGGCAAGCAGTAGCAGTAATACAGCGGCTACCGAGGCGGAAAGCAGTAAGTTTAACCGAGAGATCATTACTGAGTACGTGGTTCGGGACACATCTACCG
>DATIJK010000048.1:0-17824 GCA_035478715.1 Saccharimonadales bacterium (SeqCode) | reverse complement strand
ATTAAATGATTCTTTTTCGCGTTCCAAAAGCACCTCCAGCGCGTCAAACCGTGACTCCCACAGATTCCGGTATCGCTCCAGATATTCATCGGCATACGCCAGCGTGCTCGGTGAAATCCGTACCACTTGTTCTTTGCCCCTCCTTTGCTTGATGATCAACTTGGCTTTTTCCATAACTTTAAGATGCTTCGAAATGGCCGCAAACGTCAGATCATACTGCGAGGCAATTTCGCCTATTGTAAGCTCGGCAGCCATCAACCGCTGTAATATATCCCGCCTGGTAGGATCAGCCAGCGACCCGAAAACGTTATCTAAATCCAAAGCATATTCAACCATATAGTTGAATGATAATTCAGCACGTGATGGCTTGTCAAATGTTTTATGTCAATGAAAATACTGCTTGCCAGCCCTGTATGCAATCCAATACGCTAATAAGCCAAGCGGGATTTCGACGAATGCAGCGGCCGTGACAGATATGAAATGCTCCCACGCACCCATCGCGGTCACGCAATCGAACCATGCATCGACAAGTAATAACGTCCCGGAAATTGATGCTGCAACTACAACCCAGCCGGATTTTTTATAACCAAGATACGCAGTCATGGCTACCGATGCCAGCATAGCGATATCAAAAACACTCCAGACCAGATTCCATCGATGATCCATGTGGTCTATCGGCAAAGAATATGACAACCAAAGTGACCAGGGCACTAGCGCGATTGCAACAAGTGCGAATGCGGCCAACATGATGTGTGGCAGACGGACGCGTCTTACTTTACTTTTTCCGTTTGTTTTCCGAGCCATACGAATTTGATATTTGAACGCAAGCGAGCTTTTACTGGGTCAGCGTGAATGTCGCGCCGTTCGTATTCTGCAATATTTCCTTGTTGTCACTTGAGCGGACGATTCCTGAACCATTGGCGAATTCTACATCCGCGGTCCCGCTGGACGCTTTTGCTTTGAGTTGTACTTTTGCAACCAACTGCTTACCGGTAACCGGGTTGATCGTGCCGCGCGCGATTTTGATCGTGCCGCCGCCGCCGTCTTGTTGGGCTTTGATCGCAAACGCACTGCCTGTCGTATCAATCTTTACAAGATCAAATTTGTCAGTCGGATACGTCAGATTCGTCTGCACCGCGTTAACAGCATCTGCCTGGCTGTCTTCATACAGCGAAAGTGTCAATACATTGCCACTCGTAACTGATTGGTTGCTGGGATCGACACTCAACGTGCCGGTGCCACCGTTTGTGCTGCTTGAATTTGAACTGTTGGAAGCGTTTAAACCGGTTGTTGGTTCACCTTTATTTTTATTTGAATGCATCGCGAAAAACGCGACTACTGCAATAACTACCAGAGCTATAATGATTCCGACCCATTTACTGTTATTTGACGCTGCAGATCCAGATGATTTCTTGTGTGCTTTTGCCATAAATTTTATATCCTTATGCTTTATTGTCCTAAACAATACCGCGCTAGTCAACCGTGATAAATATCAATCTATAGGATTTAGATTTGCACTTTTCTAATAGCGTAAGCATAATATTACAGGATAAGCCATGAGCGAAAAAAACAAAAAAGATGTGGGTGCGATAGTACACCGGTCAGGCGTATCGTTTCGCGTCTGGGCTCCGTTTGCCCAAAGCGTCGCGGTCATCGGTTCGTACAATAATTGGGCCGAAGTTCCAATGGAAAGCGAACAGGACGGGTATTGGTCTGTGTTCGTACGCGGCGCCAAACCGGGGAGCGAATATAAGTTCGCAATAAAAAATGGCGACAATATATACCGCCGCAATGACCCGCGCGCACTGCATTTTACTACCAGCGCTGGCAATTCCGTCATTGCAAATCCGAATTTTGACTGGGGCGACGACGCGTTCGAGCCCATACCGTTCAACAAACAAGTGATTTACGAAATGCACGTCGGCACGTTCAACCGGCCGGATCCGGCAATCACCGGGACATTCGAGGATGCTATTGAAAAACTTGGCTACCTGAAAGATCTTGGTATCAATATGATCGAGCTGATGCCAATCAGCAGCATGCTCATGGACCGCGGGTGGGGTTACGCCATCGATTATATATATTCGGTCGAGAGCCTATACGGCGGCCGGCATGGATTTTTGCAGTTCGTGAAAGCCGCGCACAAGCACGGTATTGGCGTGATTATGGACGTGGTTTATAACCATTTCGGACCCGACACCAGCTTGGACCTTTGGCAGTTCGACGGCTGGCACCAGGACGACAAAGGAGGTATTTATTTTTATAACGATTGGCGCGCCGAAACGCCGTGGGGCAATACTCGGCCAGACTTCGGCCGGGCGGAAGTCCGCCAATACATCTGGGATAACGTAAAAATGTGGCTGCACGATTGCCGCGTTGACGGTTTGCGAGTAGACTCGACGATTTTTATACGGAACGTAAAAGGCTACAACGACAATCCACCAACAGATCTACCAGAAGGTTGGCAATTGCTGCAAGGCATCAACAGCGTTGCGCGCAAAATCAATCCGAATGCGATCACTATCGCCGAAGATTTGGCCTGCAACGAATTCATCGTCAAACCGGCTGGCGAGGGTGGCGCAGATTTTTATGCGCAATGGGAACTTGGATTTCCGTTCGCGCTAAGGGATGCCCTGCACACCGACAACCCCGGATCGATCAACTTGACCGGTATTTGCGCGCAACTAGGGCGTCGGTTTAACGGCGACGCGTTCAAACGAATAATATTTATGGATTCGCATGACAGCGCGGCAAACGGCGGATCACGGCTGAATGAATCAATCGCACCAGGCAAGGCAGACGGATTATTCGCGCGGCGCCAGACGCTAATCGCCGCGACATTACTGATGACCGCACCGGGTATCCCGATGATTTTCCAGGGCCAGGAATTCATGCAGGGCGGCAGCTTCAATGACTGGCAAGAATTAGATTGGAGCCTGTCCGGAAAAAATGCGGGGATAATATCTGCGTTTAATCATTTGATAAATTTACGCCGGAATGTACACGACACCACTGCCGGATTACTTAGCGGCAACATCAACTTGACACATGTCAATGATGGCGACAAAGTCATCGGCTTCCACCGTTGGGAATACGGCGGTGCCGGCGATGATGTGATGGTCGTGATCAATTTTGGCAACCGTACCATTAAAAATTACGAGATGAATTTCCCGCGCAAAGGCACCTGGCACGTCCGATTCAACAGCACGTGGGCGATGTATAGCCACGATTTCAAAGATTTCGAGGTCCACGATATCGAAGTCGAAACCGGCGGCGCAATGTTCGATTTGCCGCCCAGCTGCGCACTGATCTTTTCCCAGGACGAATAACTATGCTTTTTTATACTGACTGTAATTTACTATCAATTTCTGCGACTCTTACGTCGATCATTTCTTTGATCAATGAATCAGGCAGCGGCTTTTCCAATGTGAATTGAATCGTGCCCTTAGAAAGTTTGTATTCCCCGAGCTTGTCAGAAAGTACAGCAGTAGGTTTGGCGCCTGGAAAGATACTTAAATGATCCTTGAACGAGTTAAAAGCTACCAGATATTTTCCCTTGTATTTGAAGCCTGGCATACCGTATGTTATCACCTCGGTAGCTTCCGGTACGACTTCATGCACGATGTCGCGGATTCGCTCCAATTCTGCAGCATCAGCTTCGCTAATGGTTTTTAAGTATGTATCGATGACGGTCACATACTAATTATATCAATGCTGTGAAACCTGGTAGCAAGCCACGTCATATTGCGATGACTCGCTGTAATGCTGGCCGCCGGTACCGCCATTTTCGCTGTTGATGCCTGGCTCGTTGAACGGTGATCCTGGCGAATTGGCTGCGTGACCCGGCGTCCGTCCGCCGGCCGCTTCAATATCCTGGCAGCTTTGGCTGGGCGGCCCCTGCCCGCTCGGATTCGACGCCGCTAATACAGCTGCTCCCGGTGCCAGGCTCATTATGGTTGCTAATGATGCTGTTATGATTAATCTTTTCATAGAATTACCCCCTTGCATCTTGTCTAACGAATGAATCGATAAAACGTTACATAAAAAATTAGCCTCAACGTAATTTTGGCTGAACGTCAAACAGTTCGATGTTACGTTTAGCCGCAGCAAAGCGTGACACCATGGTTGAACCTCGCGCGGAGGTAATAAAGTAACTCTTTAGGAGGTTCATATGATTGCAAAGAAACTAGTAATTCCAGGTGTGATCGGGCTGGCGACAATCGCCGGCGCCGGCGCGACGGCGGCGTTCAATAATATATCAAGCGTAGATGCAGCGACGAGCTCGGGCACGAGCACCACAACTCAATCGGCAGCAACCCAGCAGACACCGCCCGATCCTACCAAGGGCGGCCATATCGGTGCCAACGGCACGAAAGAGGAGTTGTTAACCGGTGACACAGCCGCTAAAGCGACTGCCGCAGCCAAAGCGGCCGAACCCGGCGCGACGATAATCAGGGTCGAAACAGACGCCGAAGGCGCCAAGTACGAAGCCCACATGAAAAAGTCCGATGGATCTATGGTAACCGTCAAGATGGATGCCAACTTCAAGGTGACATCCGTTGAAGACGGCATGGGCGGCGGCCCGGACATCAACCAGGACGGCGGCGATTCCGGTACTAGCTCAAGCAATTCCAGCTCTGGCTCCAGCGACTAGCATCGCTAGCCATTGATTTTAAAAGGCGCCCTAACCCGGCGCCTTTTAATCAAACACAAACTACTCTAATGCCCTGTTTCTTGTTAGTTCAGCGGAAGGATATTGTTTCACGTATGCCTGCCAGTTTCCTTCAATCATACCCGGAATGATATGCGTCCTGATCATTGATGCAACTTTGATTCGCCGATAATTTTCACGATCAACCCATTTAATTTCTGCGATCTCTCCTCTGGCCGCAAGAAACCCGGAATATTTCCCGACTAAATAAAGTGGTAGCTGCACATACTGCCCGTCTGCTAAGATTCCTTTTAATCTTTGTACGATTTGCAATTCGCTGATAGACAAACGCGTTTCTTCACCGACTTCGCGAATCAGCGCCAAATCCTCGGTTTCATCGATATCGCACTTTCCGCCGGGCAGACAGAACATATCCTCGTTTTTGTGCCGGACTGTTAAAAATCGCTCGCCTTGCAAAAGCAATGCACTTGGACGGACCACACCCTCATACAATTGACCTCCACAGAAAAACTGAGCACTGGGATGAGCCACCCCCTCTAACATAAGCGACATTATAGTTTAAGTATACAAAATATTTTATAAATGTGTAAGATTTCTCACACTGACTCGATATGGACTTTGATTATTTTTCCCATTGACCATTCGTTTTGGCGATTTTGATCGCTACTTCGCCGGCTGGCGTCATCAATCCTTGCTTTTTGAGGTTTTCCACACGGATTTTGTTTGATTCGCTCCAGTTGCTTTTCGGTTTGCGCTTAGCCATATACAGCTTACTTTTTGTGTCGTCGACTGAACCACCGCGGCTGTCTATCCAGCCGAAACACAGGGCTTCTTCCACGATTTCGTCGTATGTAATCGTACGGTCCTTGCCCTTGTCAAAAATCAGCCAGACGGATTCAACTTTATCGTGATTTTCTGAAAGCCACGCGCGCCAGGCAGCCCGGTCAACTACGTAAATTTCTTTGGCGTCAGACATCATTGCAATTATTCTCCGCTCAATTTTCAAGAAAATGGCGCGTTATTACGATTGGCAGCGTCTCACCATATATCAAAAACAGTGCCGCGAGAATTCCGATTACATGTACCACCGACCACAGATACGTTTTTCGTTTGATCGCCGAAACCAGGGCGAGTATTGCCACAATAAAACCGGGCAGATATATAATATTTGCGACTATCAAACGGTGGATGTTATACGGAACATCGTCTGAAAAGGCAGTGGTTTGATACCAGCCGTTTAGCATCGGTCTGATGTAGAAATAGCTTATTGCAAATCCAGCAGTGAGCAGCACTAACCATAACAATAGCTGGTTAACCGGCTTTTTTGGCAGCGCGCGCATGCGCAGAATTATACCACTAATGCTACTATGGTTTAGATGAGTGTGGAGGTTGGAAAGTTTAAATTCGCCCAGAAACATCTTGGGCTAGTGCTGATTATAATTGGTATCGCCGGCTGGACACTGTGTGCGGTGTTGCTCTTGAACCATCAGAAACCGCCGGTAACCACTACTGCCCACGCCGCTCCGGCCCCATCCGACCAAAGACCACCCGCGAAAGTAATTGAAAATTACACGGTGCCGGCCGCCGACCCGAAATATATTTCGATTCCGGAAATAAAAGTACCCAAAAGCCGGATCATGCAACTTGGGTTGATGAAAGATAATCAGATTGCCGTACCGGGCAACATTTACGACGCCGGCTGGTACAACAAATCCGCCAGACCAGGTGCGCCCGGCGCGATGTTCATCTACGGCCACGTGTCATCGTGGGAAGCAAACGGCCTGTTTTATGACCTTAAAAAACTGGCAGTAGGCGACAAAGTATACATCACCCGCGGCGACGACAAAAAATTCGCATACCAGGTAGTCACAACAAAAACGTATCCATACAACCAAGTAAACATGGAGCAAGTCCTGGCAACATACAACGGCATCCCCCAAGGCCTGAACCTAATGACCTGCACCGGCAAAGTAATAAAAGGCACCAGCGAATTCAGCGAAAGATTGGTGATCTTCACCAAACCTATACCTACTTAATATTTAACTTATTTCAACACATTTAAGACTTTTAAGAGGATTAACCTCTTATTTCAGATTTCGTAATAATCCAATCAGTTCGATATCATCGATAGTACATTGATCGACTTCAAGCTCGACCATCTGTTTATAAATTTCTTTTTCTTTGTTGATATCTTGTTTGAAAATATGGCTATGGATTTTCATTTTTAAATCGTGAAGTCGCTCAATCATTGTCGGGTTAACAACTAAAATTTTCCACGGAATGTGCGCGACGTTGGCATTCATAAGTTTCATCATGCTTAGTATCTTTGTACAAATAAAATCTTCCGTCATCCAATCTTCAAATTCTTTATCCAGAAAAATAATGCCTAGATTTATTGCCGGGAAATTCTTACGTAAATAAGATACAAGCGGCCACACACTAGTTGTTATTTCTATATCAGCAGTTGGATATTTGCTGATCAATTGTTTTAGTTTCGGCATGAACTCAAGATCTAGTGATTTGATTTCAATCTCAAGTCTGCCCTTACTTACAAATGCCTCCAAAACTTCTGAAAGCTCTGGGTAGCTTATATTCTTGTCAAATAAATAATTGTGCACAACTATTAGCTTGCTTCTGAAATATTGAATGTCGAGTTCAACTCCATCTGCGCCACGCTCAAATGCGGATTTAAAAGCAGCTATCGTATTTTCCGGAAAATTTATGGTATCACCTCGATGCGCTATTACAAGTGGTTTCATCGTGGTAAGTATAACAAAAACTAGCTTACTCAAAATCTTCTGTAACGAGTTCGGGATAAGTAAAGCCTGAAATCTTAAGCAATTCAGGAGGACTGACCTCCAACAGATGGGGAAAATGCGAGTATTTGGTTTTTAATCTGTTATTTTTGGTTGGTTTGTTTGCGAGTTCGTTGCGTGACACCAATGCCAAAGATGACCAGCGAGCTTGCACCTAAGATTTGTATTGGTGTCGATGAGGTTGGTTTGCCGTAGCCAGTGTTTGGGGCGCCGGCTGTTTGGGCTAGGCCTACCGGGTCGCTCACTACTCCTAGTGCCGGGTTTGAATCTAGCGAACCGTTGTCTGTAATTGTGTAGGTCAATAACAAAGCGTGGTGACCGTTCACCGTAGTATCCGTGATAACCGCGCCGGGTATTGTTATCCATTTTCCGGTGGCAGTGTTGTAATCTCTTGCCGTAACGTCCGTCGTCTTCAAATCTGTTACGAAAGTGATGGAAACTTTATCCGATCCATTTATCGTGTTGTAGCAAAGTTTTAGCAGCCCTAACGGATAAGAATAGTTGCTATCCTGAGCTGCCTGGCCCGTTTCGGTCTGTGCAGTATTACAGGTGATGGTTGTACCGGCTGGTGTGGATATGGTAATCATAGCCCCATTAGCTCCATTTGAAACGTTGGCAGATTCCTTAGCCGCCAATGCCGTATTCTTGCTTTCGTAAATACCCTCCTGATATATATCGCTGGTGATATACTCACCGGATCCCGACATGGCAAGCGGATAAAATCCCTGGTTAGACAAGCTCGTACCAGTCGTCATGTTCGTCCAGGATTGACCGCCATTATTCGAAACGTAGACATCGCCACTATATGCGGCGAACGCGACATTCATGCCATCGGCCGAAGTTGAAATAAAGTACACTTGCGCAGAACTCAGATCGGGCGTGCCGTTGGAAATATCAGTCCATGTCTGGCCGTAATTCGTTGATTTATATATGTCGCCATCATAAATTGGCGCGTAGACGGTCTGGCCTGACGCAGACATCGTAACGGTCCACATATACGCGCTGCTGAGCGGGCCGCTTGGCGCACGGTTCGTCCAAGTGTGGCCAAAGTCTGATGAAGTGTAAACGCCATCCGAGTCCGTCACCGCGACCATGTGCTTGCCGTCTGCCGACATGGTGACGTCATTCCAAACTTTACCGCTTGCCGGCGTCGAAGTCGTTTCATTTACCCAGGTTTGGCCGTAATTCGAGGATACGAAAATATCGCCACCGCCCGCGACCGCAGCCATATACTGGCCGGTCGAGGAGACTGCGGCACCATAAAAACTGCCACCCGAGGCCGGTGTGCTTTGTGTTCTGTTGACCCAGGTCTGGCCGAAGTTCGAAGATACATACAGATCGCCGCTATTTTCGGCCGCGACCTGATATTTGCCGTCCGTGGACATTCCGACACCTTCCCAGCTCTTCCCGCTGAGCGGCGTTGCATCAGTGACGTTCGTCCATGTTTGGCCGTAATTAGTTGACTCTAGAATATCGCCGCCGATAGCGACTACTGCCTGGTATTGCCCGGTAAAGCTGGCAGCCGTGTCGTACCATTGCTGGCCATCCTGCGCGTTAGTGGAAGTCTTAACGAATTGGCTCCAACCAGTAGCGGCTGAGACCACCGGTGTCATTGCAAAATTGAACAATAATGAAAACGTACCAGTGACAGCCACAAGCCGGCCGAGTCTTTGTTTTAACGCCATGAAATTACCCCAATTTAACTATAAGCGTATTGTATCATGTCAACTTTGAACAGGTGCTAAAATCTAACGATTTTTGTGACGTAGATTACACTCTAGAGCGCTGTCGGGCGATCAAGCCGAGGTTTACTACTATTGCTCCGACAATGAACATGACTGATATGAGCACTCCGCTATCGCTTGGCGAGCCAAAGCCGGTGTCTGGTGCACCTGCTACTGTAGTCGAAACTGCTGGGCCAGCCGGGTCTACGATCACGCCATTTGCCATGCCGTCTTGGTCGAGTGGGCCGCCGTCTTTGATCGTGTAGGTTACTTCCGTGACATGCTGTCCGCCGATTGTCTTACTGGCAAATGTAGCACCCGAAACAGTCGTGTATTTTTTGGTCGCTGCGTCATATTTTCGCAGCACCAGATTTGAGCTGTCCGCCAATCCGTAATAGTACATGTGGACGGTCGCGGTCGCTCCAATGGTGCAAGTAAGCGTAAAGCTCATCATGCCGTCCGGATAGCTGTAGCTGCCGTCGCTGACTGCGTTTCCGGACTCCGCCCCGACTGACATGCTGGCATTGCTCGAACACCCAGATGTAGCGAGTGTCGTGTATTTACCGCTGACAGGATTTACCGCGCTTGTTACGTTTGGCTGCGTGCTGTCCATCACACCGTCATTGTTAGCGTCGCCGCCGTTTGGTGCATTGTCTTCAACGCTAGTTGTCGGAAACGTGTATTTGCCAATGGAAGAATTGCTGTATTCCGCGAACCAGACGTTGCCATCAGGCCCGGCGGTGATTCCGTAAGGACTCGGGTACGAAGTCGGTGGGAAGTGCTCGGTGAATGTACCGTCAAGCGTAGAATCTGCTAATTCCGCGTCATTGTCTGTTACCCACATATGGCCGTCAGAACCGGCGGTAATTCCCTGGATCGTAAATGGCGAGGGGTATTCAGTTACAGTACCGTTCGAGGTGACTTTGCCCAGATACGAGCCGCCGCCGTTCTCGCCAAACCAGACATTGCCGTCAGGGCCAGTCGCGATTGGGCGCGTTGTTCCGCTAGGGACGGGATACAAAGTAATGGTTCCGCTTGGAGTTATTTTGCCGACTTGATCGTTGCACTGATCAGAAAACCACAGATTGCCATCGCCGCCCAGAGTGATGCCCCATGGGCAGTCTAGACCAGGATCACTATATTCAGTAAATGTTCCGCTGGGAGTGATTTTGCCGATTTTGCCTCCATTATTTTCGGTGAACCACACATTGCCGTCAGGACCAGCAGTAATTCCGCGAGGAGATGATCCTAATGTAGGAATACTGTAATCAGTAACTACGCCAGCTGGGGTGATTTTACCGATTTTGCTCCTATTACCTTCTGTAAACCAAATGTTGCCATCGGGCCCGGCCGTAATTCCGCGCGCACCTGCGTTTGCAGTCGTAATGTTATACTCGGTTACCGTTCCGCTCGGAGTTATTTTGCCAATCTTGTTAGTACTACCCGATGCGCTATTTTCGGTGAACCAGACGTTACCGTCTGGTCCGGCTGCGACTCCGAACGGTGCTGCCCCTGAAGAAATCCCGCTGCCGTATTCGGTAATATACGGATCAGGAGTCGGAGGCGGCGCAGCCGATGCCAGTGGACTAACGAGTCCGCTCAACATCGTCAAAGTTAAGAAAGATGCTCCAAACAAAGCTGCTCGAGATTTAATCTGCTTGGCAGACAACGTTACATTTTTGAATTTGCCCACTTAATCCCCCTTATGATTTGAAACCCCAAGACCTAAGCCATACACATATTTATTTTGCTTATGTCTACTTAAGCTTAATCGTACTGTACCGATGATACAGCGGTCAAATCAAAAGCATTTTTAATGTGATAATGCGCACAATTTATAAGACAAAATCATTCGGGTTTTTAGCAATCTGTATGTTTTTCTATTTTTCGATGCATTGCTGCAGCACGCCGTTTGGCTCCTGTAGTGCAAATAAAATCACATAATCGTTCGACCTACCCTGAAGTCCGATACTTGTCGGGCTTGCGCATAGAGCGTTTGTAACAATATAAACCGTTTCGGCATCCCGAGCAGTTAATCCGGCCTGGTATGGATTAATGCTCACGTTAACCGGAGAGTAATACGCAAGATTCAATACCGGAACATTTGTTTTTCCATAGCAACTTGCACCACAGATGTGAAGCCTGCCAGATAGCACCCTTGTTGCCGTTGGCAAAACACCGCCATTGTTTGCATAATACTGAGCCATAGCCGCGTCGATTTCTGCGGCATCGTTTTTTCGATTGACGTTTTGCGCTTCAATGGCGCTGCTATTCACGTTCGGGGTATTCGTGAAAGCATTAGATGATTGCGGTGAGCCGCCAGGCTGAATACTCTGGGGAGCTGGGGGAGGCGGCGACGGATTTACAGTATCTTTTTTAGTGGCCACATAAATGATTATTCCCGCAAGAACAAGGATGAATAATACTAAAACGATAATTGCAAAAGATACTTTCTTATTATTTTGAATCGGTCGTTGTTTTTCTGGACCGCCTGAAATATCGTGCTCTTTCGGCATTGGAGTTTGAAGTTGGCTGGGCTGAGCCGGATCATTATGCTGTGCAATAACTTGATTTGGAGCTGCGGCGGTTACTTGCTGATCACCAACCGTTGGTGTAACATTTTCCAATTTTTTTGGGTTATTTTGTTCTTCCATACTTCTTTTCAGCTTAAATCAAGCTAGCAAATTCAGCAACTACCGACCTACGGCACACTTAAGTTCAAAAATAAGGTCTCACCTTGAGAGGTGTTATTTTGTGTAATTTGTATTTTTACTACTTTTTGGCAGCTTTTACCCAGCCTTTGGACTTGAAAACCGCCCAGATCGCCATGGAATGGCCGTGGCCCAGATCGTATTCTTTGGCAAGGAAATTCACGAGTTCGGTCGCCGTCATGTCCGGATGGTAGACCCCGGCTTTTTCGGCGGCATCTTTCAGCTGCTCCGGCGTTTTACCGGTTTTAGCTTTAATATTGTCGATATAAGCTTGAAACGACATGTTTATATTTTAAACACTAACTATGATGTACGACAACTTCGTAATTATCGTGCAACACTTAAAATATAGCTGTAGAATAATCATGATTATGCTAATATGCGGCTAACATGAGCACAACTCGTAAGCTCTTAAATTCTCCAACAGTTATCCTTGCAATAACGGTGTCGTGTTTGCTTTTGGAATCGGGCTGGCAGGTTTATATAAGTGAAGTTACCAATGCCTCTTGTATGCATTCATCTTGTACGCAACCCAGCGATTTTGTCCACTTTCCGCTCTGGCTATTTATTGCACCCGCAGCGACAAGTCTTTTAGGCTCGGCACTCTTCATTGGTGCTTTACAGGACAAGCTCGGCGATTTGTCGCTAACCAAAAAATTTTTACTTACGCTGATGTTAGGCACATGGCTTTTTGTGCTGCAATGGGGCGTCGCATTCGGATTGTTTCTTTTGACATCGCATGCTTCTATCAGTTACTAGCGGAAAATAAAAGATTTTAGACGCAATAAATGTCTTAACTTCAAATTTAAAATTTCCAGCAGTTAAATAGTCCGCCGGGAATCGTAATTAGGCCAATAAAAATTGCGACCAATCCATAGATTACAATAAATAATATGGTCAGCAAAATACGTGCCCACAATTTATTAGTCCAAAGTAATCGTGTCCGACGTACGGACAAAAATGAATACGTCCCAAGTCCAAAAAAGCCAACACTTAAAAAGATTAGTGTGGTCACGTATCCGCCATAAATTGGCGGGCAGCCTGTATCCTGTGAATTTATCAAAGCCCCTAAAATTATCAGAATTAAGCTTACTGTGTACGAATAGAATCCAAACTGCTTTGAAAGCTTCATAGTTAAAATTAAAGCATAATCAGTAATGGAGGGCCAGCCTGGCTGTCCTGCGGACGGCCGGACCAGCAGGGACTTGACTACTTCTTGCAGGCCCGGAAGTTCGCGACGGCAAACGCAGCTTGCCTCGGAACGTTCCCTTGCGAATTGCCACTGGCAATTCTCGCCTGGGCACCCTTCGGCGTGTCCAGAGTTCAAGCCCATTCAGCACAACCACGAAAAAAGCCGAGCCATCAGACTCGACTTCTTTCGTGGAGGGCCAGCAGGGACTTGAACCCTGGACACCCTGCTTAAGAGGCAGGTGCTCTAACCAGCTGAGCTACTGGCCCGGCTGTCCTGCGGCCGGCCGGGCTGGCCCGGGTCATCCATGCAGTAAACAACTAAGCAACTTTAGCAAATTACCCCTGTTTTTGCAATATATCTGGCTAGAGACGTACCCAATGAAATATTTTTTACGGATTGCCGCCAAAATTGGTGCTATCACAGGCGCCGGAAACGAAACCGTTAGTACCCGTGTAAACGAACCCGTCGCTCACGAACATCGGCGCATCACCGTAGTGGCCGATGTAATCCCAGACGTTCGTCCAGCCCCAGCGACCATACACCCAGTCACCGTGGGTTTGGCAGAACAAAACGAGTTTCCAGTTTTCCGGGAATGTGCGGATAACGGCACCATTCGATGATGGCCAGCCGCGAGCTCGCAAGTATCCGCTTGGTCCATTGCCAGTCTGCACTACTCCATAATAAAACCAGCGCGGCGGATCATAGTTTGTGTTTGACCAGCAAACAATTCTGCCGGCACACTGAAAGCCCATTGTCCCCATCACTGAAGATGTTGCAGCACCCCCAACTTTGCCGCTGATGTAATTTACAAGCCATTGCGGGGCGACAATTGAAGCATCAGCCTTGTTTGTATGCAGGGAAACAGGTCCAAGTGCTCCGAATGCAACAACTAAAACCGCACCAAGAACTACAAGATGCTTCACGCTTAACACTTTTAGGTTGATATTGGTAAGTTTTTCCACCGGCCGTAAATTTTTAATCACGCCGATCCTCCCATCTGTTATCCACCCGTAGTCACTGTAAATTACCACGAATCTGAAGATATGGTCAAGATGTAAATCTCATCAATTAAAAATAGGTTGGCCGATATTGCTATCAGGGGTAGATTATTGCCTGCAAACATGCTAAAGTATGGCGTGACTCATTTCTATGGCGGGCGTAGCTCAGTCGGTTAGAGCGTCTGATTGTGGTCCAGAAGGTCGTGGGTTCAATTCCCATCGCTCGCCCCAAGTTTTGTAATAAGACCTCTTTATAGGGGGTCTTTTTTCTGCGACAAGTTCGCGTTGAGCTGTATACTTACGTTGTGGCCAAACACAAAAAGCTTATCCTTATTTCACTTCTAGCGTTACTAATTGTGGGTATCTTCCACTTTATTCCCGTATACAACAGATCAGGTGAGATTAGATCGGATGAAATTGATAACCGTACAAGCCTCTGCATCGGTTATACTGGTCCTTTTCAACACTACTACCGAGCACTATTCAATGGGCTAAGCGGCTTCCAAAACGATAAGAAGAATTTCCGTCCGGGTTTTGACGCGACCTGCTCATCAAGGCCGGTCGTACTTCGTTTATACTTGTGGTAAGTAAATTGGATCAGCGATCTTTATCATTAATCCAGGTTAGCTCAGCGAAGATCCACAAGGAATTATCAAAGTAAATGCTCCTTTATTGAGGAGTTTATTATTTTTGATTTATTTTGTTATTTCTAGCGCGGACCACGAAATAAACTATTCCTGAAACCAGTAGGGACGCCAAAATCAGCACACCGATGTTCGCTGTGAAATGGCTGGTTTTCTTAATCTTGGTAGCGTTTTCCGGAACAGTATCCGTGCTGCCCGAAGACGTCCCGTCAACACTATCAGTCGAGCCTGTTCCGGTTGTATCCGTATTATCGGCAGACTGGTTGTTATCAGAGCCGCTGCTGCTTTTACTAGAACCGGTGCCTGGACTTGGGGATGGTGTCGGAGATGGATTCGGCTGAGGCTGCGGCTGGGGGTGCGGATGCGGAGGTGGAGGTGGTGGCGGGGGCGGAGGTGGCGGGGGCGGTTGGCCGCCGCAACCCGGCGAAAGAACGTTCAGATAGCAGTTGTTCGCCACAGATTTGGCTGCTGCCAAGGCCTGCGCGCCGCTGTCGCCCGATGCCGTGCCCGGTGCGTCATATTTCCAGTTGTAGCCGGATCCCGGAGTCGAATCAAAGTACTCAACCGCCCGTACTGCCGGCATTGATGTTTTCAGTTCGGATAATGCGCCATTCCACCATGCGGCCCGCGTAGGAGTGCCGGCGCCATATACATTCGATGCCTGGATTCCATACTCACCCACCATCAACGGCTTGCCGTAACTTTTAAATGTGTCATACCAGTCGAATGTGCCGCTGCTGCTCGTCGTCAGCAATTGCTGCAATGTCAGATATTTGCTTTTGGGATATGCATCGATGCCGATCCAGTCGACGAAGCTCGATCCGGGATAATATGATACGGGATTCTGCGTCGTACTGGCTCCGATCCGGTTCGGGCACCAGATGAATTTCACTTGGCTGGAGCTTAATCCATCTTGCCGGAACAGATTAACCACTTGTTTCCAGGCAGCGATGAATGTTGCCGGATTGTTGCCGTAATGCGAATCATTCCACTCGGTGCCCGGATAGTTGAATTCCCAAAATGGCCGGATAAATACATGGCCGTACGGGGTGAGCTGTGACTTAACGGACGCAGCGAAATCATTAATCTGTTTGTTATAACTGCCGGCGGCGATCTGCGGTATGATGGTCGTCGGATTGTTACCGCCGCACCAGGAAAGGTCTACAAACGGCACTTTATCTGTCGCTAATGACCATTTCGCGTCAACTAGCATACTGGCAGACACGTCGCAGTTCTCCATATAGTACAGATGCCCGTCGAATTTCCGGCTGAATGATTTTTCTCGGCTGGCAAAGTCTGCCTGCTGGTTCCCTGTCAAATTAGACCTGTCGAAGAAATACGCTCCGGCAGATGAAGGTGCCCATGTAGTTGAATTTATTGTCGTTGCAGCAGAGCTATTACCGATAATCTTTGTCCCAATAAACGCAAAAAGCGACACAAAAACAACGGCAGCGCCGAACCTAAAGCTCTTACTGGAGAACAAGCGGCTAAACTTATTCTGTCTCTTACTTTTACGGCTACGCCTGGAAACAGATTTTTTCTTTGCGGGCATATTTGTTTGTTTATTGTCGATTACTATTATATACCGGTTTGCCAAAATACATACGCAGCATACTTATGCATAAGCGTCGCTTTATTTTGTGCTAAAGTTCACATACAATTAAGCATAAGATGCCCGTTGAAAGTGATGAGTCCGAAGATGCAAGATTGCTTGTCGTGTTTTTGTCACCTTCGTGGTTGAGCGCGTTGGTCTGCTTTTTGTTCGGATTATTTATCATAATCGGCACCGTACTACTGACACACGTGGGCAGCGATGTCCAACAAAGTCTGCTGGGGCTGCATAACGTCTATACAACAAGCTCGCTCGGCACCAGCGTCCATACTGTCGGTAATAACTTCGGCCAGAATCAATTTTTGAATAATACTTTGCTCTTTATTTTATGGGGGACTGTTGGACTAGTCGTATATTCGATTGTCCAGGGCGCGTTAAATGAGTTAAAAGAGGCAGACAAATTATTGAAAGAGCTGAACTACGTCCACGCCAAACGGAATGAGATCATCAAAAACGTAGCATTGCGCGCGGCGATCCGATTGGGCGCACTAATCTTTTGGTGGTTTATATTGCGATTACTTATCTTTATGATTGTGCCATATGCCATTGCAGCTGCACATATCAGCTCTGCAAACCTGACCGTGCCAAATGACTGGTTATGGAGTTTGATAGCCGGATTCGCTTGTATGATTGGTCTGCATATACTGATTGTGCTGACCAGACTTATATTCTTGCGGCCGCGGCTGTTCGGCGAACAGATAGTAATCTGAAGCAATAATAGTTTGGTAACTGTTATACTTGGATTAACAAAAAGGAACCTGTTATGCGTATAGTTCGTACTATTTTGCGATTCTTACTTAATTACAAATTATTCAGCCTGGCGATTCTTACGATTATTGCAGGTTTGATTCTGGAATTTCTGAAGCTTCATGTAGTCGCGCATTGGCTGCTTGGCGTAGTTTCGTTAATTGCCGTTATTCCGATTCTTGTTGAGATGTGGCGAGACTTGCGTACCGGGCGATACGGTATCGATATTTTGGCTGTCACTGCGATTGTGGCGTCAGTCGCATTACAACAATACTGGGCCGGCATCGTTATCGTCGTAATGTTCACCGGCGGCGAAGCGCTCGAAGATTATGCGGAACATCGCGCTAAAACAGAACTTGACGCATTATTGGACCGCGTACCGGAAAAAGCCACGGTCATCCGTAAAAACAAAACGATAGATGTCAAAGTCCAGGATATTCTTGTCGGCGCCGTTATCGTACTAAAACCGGGCGAAATCGTGCAGGCTGATGCGGTTATCACAGAAGGCAGCGCTAATTTTGATGAATCCAGCCTGACCGGCGAAAGCCTGCCGCAATCAAAATCAACCGGAGACGAACTGTTGAGCGGCTCGGTCAATATCGATGGCGCAATCAAAGCCAAATGTGTGCACGTTGCCAAAGACAGCCAGTACGAACAGATCATCAAACTAGTCCGTTCGGCTGCTTCCAGCCAGGCACCGGTCGTCAG
>DATIJK010000047.1:0-34449 GCA_035478715.1 Saccharimonadales bacterium (SeqCode) | reverse complement strand
GAACGGTGAAGGCTTTTCGTAGTTCTTAGTCTTAAGGTTGTTGGTGACGCGCAGCAAAGCTGGCGACTTTGATTTGGTAGTCACCTTGGCACGCGGTTTGCGGACGAGTTGATTGATAGTGGGCAAGTTAAAATTCTCCCTTCACAAGAATTTTAGTGTCTCCAAAACAACATTCTGGAAACGTTATTATCTCACTTTACATCTATTTTAGCACTAAGCTGCCTCTGTTGCAACAGGTTCGGCATCGTCTTCGTGCATATAGCCGGTTCCAACTGGGATTTTTCGCCCAAGTATGACGTTTTCTTTCAGGCCATATAGTTTATCGACACGACCAGATGTTGCGGCTGCAATTAGCACACGGGTTGTATCCTGGAACGATGCAGCGCTTAGGAACGAATCAGTACTTAATGATGCTTTCGTGATGCCGAGTAACAGTTGCGTATATTGTGCGGGTTTCTTATTGGATTCCACCAAGTTCTTGTTGGCTTCGACGACAGACAATTTACTGACGGTATCACCGATGACGAATTCGCTATCGCCGGCATCTTCGATCTGGACGCGGCTGAACATCTGTCGCACGATGATCTCAAGGTGCTTGTCGGCGATGTTCTGGCCCTGGGCGGCGAAAATGCTCAGGATTTCGTTCATGATGTAGCGCTGGGTCGGTTCTACACCTTGCAGGCGCATCAGTTCATGCAGATTGATGGAGCCGTTTGTAAGGCGCGCACCGGCTACGACTTTTTCGCCGTCAGCTACGGTTAATTGCTTGTAGCCTGGGATTTCGTATCGAATGACACTCTTGCCAGACGGTGAGATGTTGATCGCTTTGGTCGTGACACTTGCTTTGCCTGCGACCGGTGCTGTTATTGGATCGGTGCCTTCTTCACGCGCGGCTATAACATCACCGATGGCTACATCGGATCCATTGGCTATCTGTGCCTTGCGTCCATCAAGTGTTAGAGTAACTTTTTCTTTCTCTTGCGCAGTAATCTGTACGACGTAATGTTCGCCTTCTTCCCAGACATTTGCGACACCATCGATTTCGGCCAGATATGCCTGACCTTTCGGTGTGCGGATTTCGAACAATTCCTCGACACGGCTCAGACCCTGGGCAGTATCATCCGCTACGACTGCACCGGAACGGTGCTTTGAGTCAAGACTCAGCTGCGTACCTGGTTCACCGATTGACTGGGCGGCAATGACTCCGATCGGGTGGTGCCCGACAACTAAGTTACCGGTGGCTGGATCTATACCGTATGACTTCTGCGGAACACCGTGGGCGGATGAAGCGCTTAACGCACTCATTATTTTGACACCATCGACGTTTTCGTCAGCATCAATCTTGGCAGCGATTTCCGCCGATATAAGCGAATGTTTCTTCGCGTAATCGCCGACTTTTTCGGCAGTGTACCTGCCTTCCAGGCGGGATCCGTAACTTACACCGATCGCTTCGGCGTCTTCACGGAGCATTGCAAAGCCTGGGTCTGTATCATCGTCATCGATTGTAAAGACGTCTTGAGCGACATCTACTAGTCGGCGGGTTAAGTAACCTGCATCAGCGGTTTTCAGCGCGATGTCGATCAAAGCTTTTCGGGTTCCACGGGTTCCGGTAAAGTACTCTAGCGGTGTCAATCCATGGACGTAACCGGATTTGACCGGCAGTTCGATAGCCTGGCCGGATGCGTCGGACAAAACGCCGAGCATGCCGACTGCGCTTTTCATCTGTGTGATATTACCACGGGCGCCAGAGTTGATGGCGATTGCGGTGGATGTATTGCGCGTGCCCATTTGCTCTGCCAACGATTCCTGAACTTGTTCGTCGATCTTAGTCCAGTTATCTACGGTCAAGCGGTAGCGTTCTTCATCGGTAATGAAGCCTTCGTCGTATTGGCCGGAAATCGCGGCTGCGCGATCTTCACCATCTTTGATGAGTTTTTCGATGCCTTCGGTTTCTTCGAAGTCACCCATACCCATGCTCAGACCGGATTTAGTCGCATAGTGGAAACCTAAGTCTTTCAAATCGTCAGCGATTTCGGCAGCTTTGGCCTGGCCGTACTGCTGATAGACGCTGCTCATGACTTTCTGCAGGCGCTTCTTGGTCATGGACTCATCCTGATACGGGAAATCTTCCGGCAAAACTTCGTTAAACAGAATACGCCCGAAGGTAGTATTTCTGGTTTCGCCACGGAAATTTATATGGACTGATTGTTGGATGTCAATGATGCCGTCGTAATAGGCCATGATAGCCTCATCGACACTTGAGAACGGCCGAGGCTTGCTGTCTTCCATGCCCGGTAGCTGGTAAGTAAGGTAGTAACAGCCAAGCACGATGTCTTGTTCGATGTGCAGGATTGGTGAACCATCAGCCGGCTTTAGCAGGTTGCGGTTTGAAGCCATGATGGTGCGGGCTTCTTCCTGGGCGTCGTCGCTTAATGGCAGATGAACAGCCATCTGGTCGCCATCGAAATCAGCGTTAAAGCCTTTACAAACTAACGGATGCAACTGAATCGCGCGTCCTTCGATTAGTACTGGCATGAATGCCTGAATACTTAAACGATGAAGGCTTGGTGCGCGGTTCAAAAGCACATACTTACCTTTGATGACTTCGTCGAGCGCGTCCCACACTGGGGTTTCGCCGGTTTCGATCATGCGTGTGGCAGATCGGATATTGTGGGCTTGTTCGCGTTCGATTAGTTCTCCGATGACAAACGGTTTGAACAATTCAAGCGCCATCATCTTCGGCAGACCGCATTGGTCGATACGGAGTTCCGGGCCTGCAACAATTACAGATCGTCCGGAATAATCAACTCGCTTACCTAATAGGTTCTGGCGGAAACGGCCCTGTTTCCCTTTAAGCATATCGCTCAAAGACTTCAGACGGCGGCGCTGGCCAGTTGCGGCAACAGCGCGGCCGCTACGGGCATTGCTGTTATCAACCAAAGCATCGACGGCTTCCTGAAGCATACGCTGTTCGTTGCGACGGATAACCTCCGGGGCGTTCAATTCGATCAATTTTTTCAACCGGTTGTTTCGATTGATGACACGGCGGTACAAGTCGTTCAAATCGCTGGTCGCGAACCGGCCGCCGGTCAGCTGAACCATCGGACGCAAATCCGGAGGAATCACCGGCAGTACTGAAACACACATTGATTCTGGCTCGATGCCGGCGCGTTCCATGTTTTCTAGCAGGCGTAATCGCTTCATCAGTTTCTTCTTGCGCTGGCCCTTAGCGTCTTCGGCTTCGTCGTTCAGGCTCTTTATCAGATCGTGCAGATTGATTTCGACAAGCAGCTCTTTCAATGCGGCGCCGCCCATGCCGACTTTGACCAAGTCTTGGAGCTCGTCTGGCAAATTGCGGTACTCTGATTCACTGAGCAAATGATATTTTTCAAGGCTAAGCAATTGCTCTTTGATGACGTCAAATGCTTTGGAAATTTCTTCCAGTTCCTTGGTCTGCATTTCTGCCAGTGCCTTGGTGTTGGCGTCTTCTTTCTTGGCCTCGTTTTCGTATCGCAGTCGGACGGCTTCTTTTGCAGCCGCAAATTCGGATTCTTTGTCAGATAACATCTTGTCGCGTTTTTCGGTTTCGACCTTGATGATGATGTAGCTGGCAAAGTATGCGATGCGCTCTAGGTTCTTGACAGTCATGCCAAGAAGTAAGCCGATTGCTGACGGCGTTCCTCGCAGGAACCAGATGTGTGCCACAGGAACGGCCAGGCTGATGTGGCCCATACGTTCGCGCCGGACTATCGATTTGGTGACGAGTTCGCCATTCTTATCAACAGCAGCTTCGCGCGAGCGCATACCTTTATATTTGGCGTCGTGCGGATTAATATCTTTGACCGGACCGAAAATCCGTTCGCAGAATAATCCGTCGCGCTCAGGTTTTTGTGTACGGTAATTAATTGTCTCGGGTTTGGTTACTTCCCCATGACTCCAGTCGATGATGTCGCTCGGGCTGGCTACTGCGAGCCGTACGGCGTCAAAATCTGCGATGTTGGTTCCGTGTACGTATCTACGCATCTTACGCCTCCTCCTTATTATCATCCGAGTCTGCGGCGGAATCGTCACCGGTTGGTACCAGTGCTCCGTCATCACCTGCTGATGGCGTGTCGCCGTCTTCGCTGACGATATCGAAATCGTCCATTATTACATCTTCTTCGGACATATCTACTTCTGATATTGCGGCAGCCGGTACCGGTAACTCTGCCGGGTTCTTGGCTTCTTGTGCCACGTTCTTGGCAAGGATTTCCTCTGCGTCAATGACGGCGTGCGAGCCGATCAGGTCGACTTTAAGACCAAGTCCCTGTAATTCTTTGACAAGCACGTTAAAGCTTTCCGGAACTTTCGGCCCGACAATTTGCGTTTTCTTAATGATTGATTCGTATGCCTTGCTACGACCATATACATCATCTGATTTGATAGTCAGCATTTCCTGCAAGGTGTTAGCGGCGCCGTATGCCTCGAGCGCCCATACTTCCATCTCGCCGAATCGCTGGCCGCCGTTCTGGGCTTTGCCGCCGAGTGGCTGCTGGGTGACCATGGTGTATGGACCGGTTGAGCGTGCGTGGATCTTATCCGCGACCATGTGATTCAGCTTGATCATGTACATCATACCGACGGTGCTTTTTTCGCTGAAGGCTTCGCCAGTGCGGCCATCATACAATTGTTGCTTGCCATCATCGGGCAAATCAGCTTGTTTCAGTAACTCTTGGATCTTGCTTGACGACAAACCATTGAACGATGGGCTTGCGACTTTCATGCCTAACGCGTGTGCAGCCATGCCGAGGTGTGATTCGAAAACCTGGCCGATGTTCATACGGGATGGTACGCCGAGCGGGTTCAGAATGATGTCGACCGGTTGGCCATCGGCGGTAAATGGCATATCTTCCAGTGGTAGGATACGGGCTATAACACCCTTGTTACCGTGTCGGCCACCGAGCTTATCGCCGACGCTGATCTTTCGCATCTGCGCAACGAATACCTGGATCTGCTTTATGACGCCACTCTTCAATTCATGGCCGTTTTCGCGGCTAAATACTTTGACGCCTACGACTTTACCGTGTTTGCCGTTTGACATGCGCTGAGAAGTATCGCGTACTTCCTTAGCTTTTTCACCGAAGATGGCGCGCAGCAAGCGTTCTTCGCTTGACAGTTCTTGCTCGCCTTTCGGGGTAATCTTTCCTACTAATAGATCTCCAGGTCGGACTTCGGCGCCGATACGGACGATACCGTCTTCATCAAGATGGCGCAAAGCGTCCTCAGATACGTTTGGAATATCACGGGTGACGATTTCGGGGCCCAGCTTGGTTTCGCGGACTTCAATCATGAAGTCGACGATGTGGACACTGGTTAAAGTATCGTCTTCAACCAGCTTGCGGCTAATGATGATTGCATCTTCGAAGTTGTATCCGCCCCAAGGCATGAATGCAACACGAAGGTCTTTACCAAGTGCCAGTTCGCCGTTCTGGATAGACATACCTTCGATTAGCACATCGTCTTTTTTGACTTTGTCGCCAGTGTTCACGACGATTTTTTGATTGATGCAGGTGCCTTCATTTGAGCGGGCGAAATGCTGCGGCGTGTATGTTACTTTGTGGTCTTTGTAAGCGACAATGACCTGATCAGCTGATGCTTTGGTGACTTCGCCATCATCTTCTGCCAAAATCAATTGGCCGGTGTTGCGGGCTGCATCTGCCTCAAGGCCAGTACCTACAATTGGAGCTTCCGGTGCTACCAGCGGAACCGCTTGGCGTTGCTGGTTACTTCCCATGAGCGATCGGTATACATAGTTCTTTTCGATGAATGGGATCAGGCCGGCTGATGAACCGATAATTTGGTTTCGGGCTGCGTCCATATGGGTAACTTCGTTGGCATCAACTTCACCTGATTTCAAATGTTGGCGGGCACTGACACGGTCCTGGATGAAATATCCGTCTTGGTCGGTTTCGCTACCGGCACCTGCGATTACGGAGCCTTCTTCGGCTGCAGCGTCTAGATATTCAACTTTGCCGGTTACTCTGGCTTTGACTGGCCATGTGACACGTTCTTTTACTTTGGCAAGCTTGACAGCTTCTGCCGAAGTAATCGTTTTGCCTGCTTTGACAATCAGTTTGCCTTTTTCGTCCTCTAAATTTACAGCGGCAATGTGGCCGGCTGCGTCTTTAGCGGTGACTGCATTCACGACTTTTCTATAAGGTGTTTCGATGAAACCGTATTCGTTGATCCGTGCAAAACTGGCTAAGTTAAGTACTAGCCCAATGTTGGCACCTTCAGGTGTTTCGACGGCGCAGATACGGCCATAATGGGTAGCATGGGCATCACGGACTTCAAATCCGGCGCGTTCACGGCTTAAGCCGCCGGGGCCCATCGAGCTCAGGCGACGTTTGTGTGCCAATTCGCTGAGCGGATTGATCTGATCCATGAACTGAGACAACTGGGATGAAGCAAAGAATTCACGCACGGCTGCGACAACAGGCCGGGCATTGATCAGTTGGCCTGGTTGGACTGTTTCGATATCGCACATGCTCATACGGTCTTTGGTGTTTCGTTCCATCCGCAAAAGACCGATGCGGAACTGGCGCTGTACGAGCTCGCCGACCAATTTGACGCGACGGTTCGCAAGCGAGTCAATGTCATCCGAAGGTTCCTGTGTATTGTTCAATCTGATCAATTCAGCGACGATTGCTTCCAGATCAGCAAGACGCATGACGCGGTTTTCGACGGTATTCGGAACATCAAGGTTAAGGCGCTTGTTGATTTTGTAACGGCCGACGCGTGAAAAATCGAACCGTTTGAAGTTATAGAACATATTCTCGAGCAGGCTTTTGGCATTTTCAACCGTGGCCAGGTCGCCTGGGCGCAATCGGCGGTAGATTTCGATCAACGCATCATTTTGACCGCGTGATGGATCCTTTTCGAGCGTGGCGTCCAGGTAACTTAATTTACCTTGATCAACGTGCTTGAAACTTTCCCGCATCTGCGATTCGGTCATACCGAGCGCGCGTAACAGAGTTGTTACAGGTATCTTGCGTTTGCGGTCGATTTTAACGTACAGAGTACCGCCGGCAGATGTCTCGAATTCGAGCCAGGCACCGCGGCCAGGAATTACTTTCGCACCATATAAATTGGATGTTCCGTGCTGCTCAGCGGTAAAGAAAACGCCGCTGGAACGGATCAATTGCGAAACGACGACACGTTCGGCACCGTTGATCACGAACGTTCCGCGGGCCGTCATATAAGGGAAGTCACCTAAGTAGATTTCCTGTTCTTTGATTTCGCCGGTGACTTTGTTTGTCAGTTCGACGACAGCCTTAAGTGGAGCCTCGAAACTGACATTGTTTTCGCGGGCTTCGATTTCGCTTAATTTTGGATTATCAAAATGATAATCTTTGAATTTTAGTGATAATTTGACACCGGTGTAGTCTTCGATCGGGCTGATTTCGGCTAAAAGTTCGCCGAGGCCTTCCTCGATGAACCACTGGAATGACTTCGTCTGGTGATCGACCAGACTTGGCAGCGCGAGCGCATCATCTTGCTTCGTGAAATAGACTCGCTTCGTCGGTGCTGCTGATTTAGTAGAAACTTTTGCCATGTAGTAAACTGGCCCCCTATTGTTATAAGTGATTGTTGCTTGTGGCGGACGTGCTGTAACAGCGCTTTGATAATTCAGCGTGCCTTAAATACACTGAGCTGCTCTTTACTGTCAAAGTGTCCGTATGCCCATTATTTGATAATTGTTGTAATATTTCGCGCGAAGGTCACCTAAGTGGGAGTTTTTAGTGCTTCTTAAAGTGTACTCCAGCACTGCCCAGCTTATACTACTTCTTATATTCAAGTTTGAACGAATGAATCCAATATGTCAAGCACGATTTTTAGCTGCAAATACTGCAATATATTTTTAAAGCTCACTATTAGCGCGGACTGAGTCGCGAGCATAACGGAGGCCAACTCTCGCACCGGGTATAAGAAGTAATCTCGTTCGAGCGACTGCAACTCGTCCAACGTATCGCTGTCGTGAAATTGGATCGTTTTCGGCTCCAAATGCAAAATCGTCTTCAGGCTGTCCATTTGGCTTCATTCCGCCCCTTACCAAGAGTCCATTAACTCGCGGGACCTTCCATACATAGGCACTCATTGGCTGGGCTAAATTCCTGTGGTCGGTAATTAAAGCTGACATAATTGTTGCTATGCCACGGCTTTGAAACGCAGGATCAACGGCTATCATACGCCGCCAGTCCCAAACATGAAGTGGTATACGAGCTACCATGCGATCCTGGCGTGCTGGTCCTGAAGTATTGTTTGCCCCGTATGCTTCCCCGACCAATCTGCCGGTCGCTGTTCTTGCCAGCACTTGTATAGGACTAGCATATAAATTACGTTCACGAAACCGGGTGCCCACTAAGGTATTTGGATCGGTGCGGCCAAGAGCGAAATCAGTTTCGCTGTTACCAATTGCCATTCGAATTTCATCTGGTGACCGATCTGGTTGAGATGCTTGCAAAGCGCGCTCATCCAAAGCCATTACAGAAGCTGCCAGTTCACCGGAGTATTCCGGATTTACAAAAACTTGGAACTCTATACCTCGGACATCAACACGGCCATGCGCCATAGCAATACCTCGTTATGTGCCTGAAATTATATCAAAATATGTAAATATGATTATTCTTTTTTGGCTTTTGGCGGAGTTGTGATGACGGCGTCGATGATGCCGTACTTTTTGGCTTCGTTGGCATCGAGCCATTTGTCGCGTTCCATATCGTCGTGGATCTTGTCTGCGCTTTGGCCGGTGTTCTTTGCCATGATTGATTCCAGTAATTTCTTTATGCGAAGACTTTCTCGCAAATCAATTTCCTGGTCAGTCACTTTGCCGCGAGTACCACTCGATGGCTGGTGAATCATTACTGTTGCAGAAGGTAGTGCGAATCGTTTGCCTTTTGTGCCGGAACTTAGCAGGAATGCTGCCGCGGAAGCCTGCACGCCAATGCCGACGGTTTGGATGTCATTCGCTACATACTGCATCGTGTCGTAAATGGCGAGTGCATCGTACACACTGCCGCCAGGGCTATTGATGTAGAAATAGATGTCCTTTTTGGCATCCTCGGCTTGCAGAAATAATAATTGTGCGACTATTAAGTTTGCTGTTGTTTGCTCAACTGCTGTACCTAAAAAGATAATCCGGTCTTTTAATAATCGGCTATAAATATCATAAGCCCGTTCATAACGACCCTCATTTTCGATAACAGTAGGTACTAATACTTGAGCACTTGGTGAATCTGCTTGCATAATTGTCCTTTCGATAATGCTTTACCATTCACAAACTGATTTTTGGCTCCCGACCCTTGCCCTTTCCGGTCTCAATCGTACCGTCGCTCGTCACCATATCGTCAGATATGCCTCCTCCCGCCGGAACAATTGTGACTCGGAAATCATCAATGCTCGGAAACCAAAAATCAATTTATGAACGGTATATTAATGATAGCGAAATTAGCACTCGCATGTCAAGAGTGCTAATTCATTTCTATAGCAGGCGCTTGGGCTCGTCCACCCTCACTCGACACCTTAAACTGCGTTAGATAATGGCCGCTTCTAATTGTAAAGTCTGCTGGACAATCAGGGTAATCTTGATTTAACAATTGAATTGCATCGCGCCCCAATGCGTCGAGCACTTTCGGATCGTAATAAACCGAAATATTATTCAGTGTATCTGGTAAACGTGGATCGTACCCTTGATTTACAACAACGCCCACTCTGCTGAGTGGATACATGTCTTTTACCCAAGGATCATTATTATACTCACTTGCCATAATAAAGACTATTATAACAAGAATAAGCGCAATAAGCAATACCAGGGACTGTATTAGCGCTTATGAAGTTGCGTAGTTTTTCAACTTATTTATCGTCTTTTCGGTGACCATCCGGTTCAATATGTCCTGCTGGTTCTCGGGTTTGTCTAGTTCGGCTTGCATCTGGGGGTCCTGGTATTGGCCTTTAAGTAACTGTAAGCGGATTTCCAGTTCCTCAGGTGTAACTTTGATGTCCTCAAGATTGGCTATTTCGCTTAAAGCTAAAGCTCCTTTAATACGAAGTATGGCTTGCGGGCGTTTTTGTTCTTTGTGTTCGGCTTCTGTCACGCCTTCTTGCTTGAGGTGTTCTTCCCACGTTTGGCCGCGGTAGGTCAAATTGCGTTTTTCATCAATTTCCAGACGTTCGATTTCTTCATCGACGAGCGATTCGGGTACGGTTATTTTTGACCCAGCTACGATCTTTTCGATCAACTCATTTTCGAAAGTACGTTCGGATTCGTTCTCGCGCTCGGCGGTAACCTGCTTTTTGATATCAGCCTTTAAGTCGTCAAGTTTTTTGAATGGGCCGGCCTTAGCAGCGAATGCATCATCTAATTTTGGTTTTTGCAGTTCCTTAACATTTAACACCGTAACTTTGAAAGTAACTTTTCGGTTTTGCAGTGCCGATACGCCGTAATCTTTAGGAAATGTCAGGTAGAATGTTTTGGATTCGCCAGGTTTCAGGCCGATCAAGTTCTGTTCAAATCCAGGAATAAACGTATTACTGCCAAGCAGCAGCGGATATTCTTTGCCATCAGCACCTTGAATCTTATCGCCGGATTTCGCATCAGTCCCGGCAAAATCAATCAGTAATTCATCGCCGTCTTTGGCTGCTCTTTCAACTTTGATCTTTTCAGACGCTCTGACTCGTAGCGCCTCCAATACGTCGTCGACATCTTTCGCGGTGATTGATACTGGTTTTTTGGCCAACTTTAGTTTTTTGTAATCTGGCACAGTAATTTTACCTAGCACTTCGATGACGGCGACAATTTCGATGTCAGTATATGGTACGAATTTTTTCAAAGTGATTTCGGGCTGCGTTATTGGGCGAAGACTTTCGCTGGCAACTGCTTGCGAATACATTTCGTTGATTGCGATATCAAGAACAGCCGATTGCAAAGCATTCGGGTTGATATGTTTTTCGGCGACGGCGGCTGGTACTTTGCCAGATCGGAACCCTGCGACTTTGACGTCGGAACGTAAGCGCTGTACGGCTTGACTCTTGGCAGAATTCAATAGCTCAGAATCTGCAGAGATCGTCAGCTCTACTTTGGTGTCGGATAAATTCTTTCGATTGGTTTGCATAGAGACCTACTTTAACAACTTATATTTGTAGCCGCAAGGATAAGTTTAATCTGTTTTTAGACTTCTTCTATATCTAAATCATCGTCCGTCGGACTGATCGAATGTGGTAAGTGTTTTGCCCGATAATCTTTGACAATACTGGCAATTCTGGCAGCCGAATGACGTTCTTCGGCGCCGGTACCAAGATGTTTCAACACGAAACGTCCGTCGTCTATCTCTTTCTGGCCAATAATTACGACATAATGGATGCCTTTCTTATCGGCGGTTTTGATCTGTTTGTCTAGCTTCCGGTCGGTTAAATCGCACGCAACATTCAAACCTTCGCTGCGCATAAGTTCTACGACTTTTTGCGCCTGGTCCCACACGTTTCCGACAAAAATCGCATAGACATCCACTTCTGGCTGTAATTCAGGAATCAATTCATGGGATTCAAGAAAATTCGCCAAAGTGACATCACCCATAGCGAATCCGACAGTGGGTACCGGTTCTACGCCGAACAGGCCGACTAGTCCGTCATACCGCCCACCGCCGAACATTGAACGGTTGTTTTCGGTATCGGTATCAAACACTTCAAATACGATACCGGTGTAATAATCGAAGCCGCGTACAATTGTCGGGTCAAAACGCAAGTTGGTTACGCCCGAAGCTTGTAACAGTTGCATGACATTGAGAATTTCTTTGAATGAAACCTGCGACCTTACTTCGTCTGGCAATAGTTCTGGTTTTTTGGCATTCAATACGTGCAATAGCTTGCCGACAGCGCCAGCATCGCGTTGTGATGGGCTGAACAAAGCGTCAGCTTGTACCAGGAATTCGGCATGTTCGATTTTATGTATCCGGTCGATCAATTTTGCGATCGATTGTGCCTGAACTTCATTGCATCCCAAAAAATCATGCAATACATAATCCATCAATTTGCGGCTATTTAAACGAATTGTGTACATTTCTCGCGTCGCACCGAACGCACGTAGCATGTGGTCGGCCACCTGAATTATTTCGTGCTCTGCAGCAACGCCTTCGATGCCGAAAATATCAACATCAGCCTGGTAGAATTCGCGATATCGGCCGCGTTGCGGACGTTCATATCGCCAACGGCCGCCAATGTTGAAAAGTCTTAGCGGGTATGCCAATTCTTGGCGCTTGGCAGCCACAAGCCGGCTGACGGTCGGTGTCATCTCTGGACGTAATGCAACTTTTCGGCCGCCGCGATCTTCGAATGCATAGGTCTGTTCATTGACGATTTCCTCTCCGGTTTTTGCCAGGTAGAGCTCTACCGGCTCCAAAACCGGTGCGTCGTATTCCTCATACCCGAATTTTTCAACGGTCCGCCGGATCGTATTGAACATATATTTCTGCAGACGCTTATCCTCAGGATAAAAATCCCGTGCGCCTTTGTAGGGTTGTGTTGATAAAGCCATCAGTATAGATCCTATTAAAAATAAATTTTAACAGATTTATATAGTGACGACTAATAAAAAACCAAGCTTTAAAAATTCAAAAATTTTAAAGAATTAAATAATCCTATAGGATCTTACTGCAACCAATCTCTAGTTATGCGCGCATATTCATTGGCAATTGCACCAGCTGCGAATGATACCGCGCTATAAATAAATATTCTGGAAGCGTTTGATTCCCCAGTTATCTCAGCTACCTCAGCCCCAATCATCGATGCCAGTGCGACTGTCCCAAAAACGGATGTCGGTGCATGCGGACTTCTTAACCAGTTTGCAGATCGTTCAAACAGAGAAATTTCATTTGTTTGAGTCATGATTTATATAGAAACATAATGATCACAAGTTAGCAAATTCTACTGAAACTTGGTGCCGAGGAGAGGACTTGAACCTCCATGGGTTGCCCCGCTAGCTCCTAAGGCTAGTGCGTCTACCATTTCGCCACCTCGGCTCGTCAGGCCCTATGCAAAAACCTCGTTTTGCCTGTTCGGCAAAAGCTTCGGTCTAATGCTACGGCCTTCCTCATCCCCAAAAAATGCTATACATTTTTCGGGGGCCCCTTTTAATCACGAGGCAAAATGTTCCCCGTCAATAATTAAAAGTATTGCCTATATATTACGAAATTGTTTGGTAAAAAACCAGTTGGGCGTCGCCGAAATTTTTATTGTGAACGATTTTTAATCCGTCTAGTTGCGGTTGTTCTAACTTACCAGGCCAATCAAGTACAAATATTCCGTCGGTTTTAAGATGA
This sequence comes from Saccharimonadales bacterium (SeqCode), assembly GCA_035478715.1. Taxonomy (GTDB): domain Bacteria; phylum Patescibacteriota; class Saccharimonadia; order Saccharimonadales; family UBA4665; genus JAICLK01. Next base: position 21,097 of record DATIJK010000047.1, on the reverse strand, counting down.
CGAATTATTTTTATGACGACTGGTAACTGTAAATCATCATAAGGCGGAGCAGCAATAACGATGTCGAATTTTATATCTGGATTATTATCTGACCAACCGCTGGCATTTGCCCTAATCGCTTTGATTTTTTGCTGCAAACCCAGTTGCGTAACATTACTCTTGATCGTTTCGGCCGCACTTTTATCTATATCTATCGCGATGACCGATTCCGCGCCGCGGCTGATTGACTCGATACTTAATGCGCCGCTGCCGGCAAAAGCGTCTAGTACTTTCAGGTCACTGATGTCACCGAGTGCGTTGAAAAGTGCGCCTCGGACACGGTCACTCATGGGGTGTGTACGGTGGCCTTTTGGCGAGTTAAACTGCCTGCCGCCTAAACTGCCCGCTATGATTCTCATTGTCAACTACCAATTTCCGGGACAAATTTCCCCGAGTCAACGAGCGCGGAATACCAGGCGAGTGTAACGACCTGTGCCATCCTTGGCGCCATTTCTTTGCGCACCAGCCGCGCAAGTTTCGGAGTCCAGCCGAATTTGTAAAATCGTTCATATAGATTCAATGCTCCGATTTCCCGTGCCTGCTGCTGAAAAAACGCAGTTAGACCAAGCTCTTTGAAATTTGCCAGATCAGTTTTTGACGGCATTGCACTGTCGAGTGAAAGCGGCAAGATTATCATGAAAGCACCGCCTTCAAAAGCCGTGTGGGTCATCATCAAACCTTTCGGACCCACTAACTTAAAGCTTCTTTTGAATGATTCGCGATGCGTCTTGCCCTGTATTGTTATCCGGCGCATCACCGTAGTTTTACTTTTGTGGTCACGGCCGCCACGCAGATCTTTCAGCTCCGCTTCATATGGATAATGATGTGCCGGTGTTAATCCATCAACCAGCGCGTGTGCAAGCCAGGCAGCCTCGAACGCGACGCGTTCCGAATTTGATTTTTTCAATGCTTGGACCAGTGAATTATAGTGTTCATTTATAGTCTTAATTAATGCTTTATCTGATGTATCAAACGGATCGACGAAATGCCAAGGGTATTCACCAGCTGTGGGGTTGCTCTTTAGTTTAATAGCGTCAGGACCACGCTTGCCCTCAAAATGAAGAATGTCGCTTACCACTGGCCAACTGTCTGGTCTACCAACCAAATGGCGAAGGTGCCGGTATGCGACCCTATCAAGTTTCTGATGAGCATGAAACACTACGGCGTACATAACAAGCCTTGTATATTGAAAGTTGGCACATCAAAGAATATGTCTTTCATTTTATATGCAAAAGTTCTCACGATCGGTTCTAACTAAAAGTTACGTTCAATTCAAATTTGTGATGGCGCGCAATGATGACACACGCCGGTTCAGCTCAGGGTATTGTAGCAAATCTTCATGGTTATCGATAAACATTCTCGCCGCGTCACGAGCAGATGCAATTAGATGCACGTCTGTCAAGTTCGCAACGCGAAGATCGAGCTGTCCATGCTGCGTTTTGCCGTATATGGCGCCGGGGCCTCGTAATGAAAGGTCCAATTCTGCCAATTTGAATCCATCATTAGATGACTCGAGGGCACGGAGCCGCTTGCTCGGTGCGCTCGAATCGCTCATTACCAGATAACAAAAACCTTGTTCACTGCCCCGTCCAACCCTGCCGCGCAGCTGATGCAGTTGTGCAAGCCCAAACCTGTCGGCTGCTTCAATGATCATGACATTCGCGTTCGGAACATCTACGCCAACTTCTACGACTGTTGTGGATACCAAGATATCAATTTTTTTATCAACGAACTGCTGCATGATGTTATTTTTATCAGCAGCTTTCATCTTTCCATGCAGTAATCCAACTTTCCGGTGTTTGAAAGGTCCTTTTTTTAGTGTTTCATACATTTTTTCGGCTGAAACGCTTTGCACGCCATCCGATTCCGAAATAAGTGGGCAGACTACGAATATTTGCCGGCCGTTTACAATCTGTTTTTCGACGCTTGCATATAGTTGCGCCCGACTGTTCGGCGATACTATGCTCGTTTTGATCGGCTTGCGCTCGGATGGTTTTTTATCTATGAGTGAAATGTCGAGATCACCGTAAAGCGTCAACGCGAGCGAACGCGGGATCGGTGTTGCGGTCAAGCTCAAAACGTGCGGCATGTGGCCTGCTTTGGCCTGCAGTGTTTTGCGCTGGTCAACGCCAAATCTATGCTGCTCGTCGATAATGATTAACTCAAGCTGATGCATATCGACTGCATCCTGTATCAATGCATGTGTGCCGACGATCAATCGTATATCGCCGCTTTTAACTGCTGCATGCGCGGTAGATTTTTGTGCAGAATTCATGCCCCCGACTAGCAGCCCGACTTTCCTGCCATATCCGAGCGGACTCAGTAATTTTTGCAGAGTTTCGGCGTGTTGCCGTGCCAGCAGTTCAGTTGGTGCCATTAGCGCGACCTGGTGGCCATTGTGTAAGACCATTGCCGATGCCAGAGCAGCGACGACGGTTTTTCCGGATCCTACGTCACCTTCGACCAGCCGGTTCATTGGCTGGGGTTTTTCCATATCTTTGAATATCCTCATGGCAACTTTTCGCTGGGCATCAGTCAAATTGAACGGCAGATGACTGACGAACTCAACGGCGATATCCGGCAGGAACGGGACAGAAGGCGCCTGCTGACCTTGCATTTCTTGTTTATTCTTAAGGCTCGCCAGACTTAATTCAAAAACTTCTTCAAACCCAAGCCGATACTTTGCAGCTGCGAGACTTTTAGCATCTACGGGAAAATGCATCATCTCAATTGCTGCTGCTTTAGCCATTAGTTTGTTATCCGATACTACCCATCCTGGTAAAGATTCAGGAATTGTACGGATTGCGGGTAAAACTTGTCGTAGCGCGCTTCTGATAACCCGTGAATTCAATCCCTTCGTCTCTTTGTAAACCGGTATGATCCGGGCGGTATTAACGGGAAAATCACTGACAAGTTCGGTGCTTGGATTCATGATTGAAAGCCGTTGATATTTAAGTTCGAATACCCCCGAAATATAATAGTGCTGCCCGTGTTTTACGGTTGATTCTCTGTACGGCTGGTTAAACCATATGATTCGAACGCTACCGGTATCATCACTGGCTACAGCTTCTGTAATATGCATGCCGCGACGAACGTACCTACCTTTAACTTGTTTGATTTCAGCACGAATTGTAACCGGACCTGGAAAGAGTTTGGCAATCGGTGTTACGACAGAATAATCGTCATAACGCCGCGGATAATAGAAAATCAGATCACGAACGGTTTTAATTCCAAGCTTTTGCAGTTTGCCAGCTGTTTGCAGACCAATACCATGCAAAGATTCGATGGAATTGTGTAAAGTATCCTCCGCCATATCTTCTTATTATATATATGCGTTGCCTGAGAAATGCGTAAATGTGTATAAAATCCCACAATTAATGAAAAAGTATTTTGCTTATGCTGAATATGTGATACATTGACATAAGCGTTATCTATTAAGACTTACATTCATAAGTTGAGGCATGAAACACAAATTCGGCACTTTGGTTGCATCGATAGTTAGCATTTTGGGATTGTCCGGAGCACTACTGTTCTCACCGGCAGTATATGCAGCTGGTACGGCAACATTAACGTTGTCTCCAGCCAGCGGCAAATATACCAAAGGGCAAACTATTTCTGTAATCGTTTATGAAAATAGCGGTGGCGATAGTGTCAATGCCGTGCAGGCGAACTTATCGTATAACACTTCTCAGTTAAAGTATTTGAACTTTACGGATTCAAGCGCGTTCAATATTGAAGCCGAAAGTCCGTCGGGTGATACCGGTAATTTACATTTTGCTCGCGGTACTATAAATGCAGTTACCGGAACGCAAGCCGTCGTGACGGCCAGATTCAGTGTCGTTGCCGGAAGCGGATCGGCTACGATCAGTTTTGCCAGCGGATCGACCGTAGTACGGTCAACTGATAACCAGCCAGAATCACTGACGACCTCTAGTGGAAGCTACACATTAGCAACTGCCACGTCACCATCGCCGTCTCCTTCCCCATCACCAACATCGCATCCTTCAAGTCCGACACCACCGCCTGCAACGACGTTTGTACCGCCGGCATCCACTACAAAGCCGAATACAAGTACTCATAACCCCAATTCTTCAACAAAACTGACAGTTACAAATGTGCAAAGCACTAATGGCGGCAGCGGTGACACGACAATCATAACGTGGCAGACTAACGTTCCGTCGACATCGACCGTATTATATGGAAGCGATAAGGATCACCTGGTTTCGCAAAGTGACGGCAGTTTAGTGACTTCTCACAGCGTTACGTTGCCGGCGTCAGAGCTAAAGTCAGGGAGCACATATTATTTCTACGTAAGCAGTACGGATGCAAATGGGTCTACCGTTAGCAGTCAACTTATACCGTTTGTCGCTGCGGGTGATACTGTTTCTTCGAACAGTCAAAAGCTAAACAAGCAGATATTCACTATCGTCGGTATAGGAGCGGTCATACTTGCAGGGATATTGGTTTTGTTCGGCATCTACCGTTTGCAGCAAAGTATGAAAGAACAGCGTGAACTTCGCAGTCATTTCCCGGATGTAAACAATAACCCAAGCCAAAACAATACTGGCGGCGTCGTTAATTTCACTCCACCGAACGGTACGCCAGGCAGTACGACACAACCGAACCCGAATCAGCCGAACCAGGATAAAAAGATTTAATATAACAGGTAGTGTTTTAAAGCGAGGAGCTATGCATGGCACGCAAAAATAGTACGGAAACAAAGACAAAAACGTCGCGGTCTCACAGAGTTGTGCGGCACGTTCAGGAACACCCTCGCTGGGGGTGGATAGCTTTCGGAGTAGTCTTTGCCGCGATTGGTGGTTACATCCTGCTTCACGCCTCATTCGCTGCTACTCCTCCTGCCCCAACCGTTTACCTTACTCCTTCAACGAAAAACATGCCGATTAACACGACCTTTACCGTACAGGTTCGTGAAAACAGCGGCACGGCCACGGTCAATGCCGTCCAAGCTAACTTTAGTTATCCTGCCACTCTAGTTGACTTTGTCAGCATAGATACCACAGGGACAGCATTTACTACGATAGCTCCGTCAAGCGGCGGAAACGGTCAGGTAAGTATCGCGCAAGGTTTGATTGGCAGTACTAGCGGCGACCAGCTGATTGCTACCGTTACGTTCAAGACCAAGACGACCGGTGGTACGGCCGCTATGGCATTCACATCCGGTACCGCACTGCTATCGAATACCACAAATACTGATATATTAGGATCGCTTGCTGCGACAGGCGGCGGATCTTATCTGATCGATACGGTCGCGCCGACAGTCAGTGTAACTTCGCCGGCAAACGGTTCAGCGGTGTCGGCCGGGAGTACCGCTTCTGTAACTGCAACAGCGTCAGATAACGATTCAGTTTCTTCTGTAGATTTCTATATTGATGGAACGAAAGTGTCAACTGACACAACATCACCCTACAACTACAGTTGGAATACCACGAACGTATCGCTCGGTACGCACACAATACAAGCAAAAGCGACAGACCCCAGCGGCAATTTGGGCTCTTCATCGACTATTTCGGTAAATGTTGCCGATCAGACGCCGCCGACGATAACACTCACCGCGCCCACGAATGGTTCTGCCCTAAAAGGTAGCGCAACAATTTCGGCAACAGCTAGTGATAACGCTGGCGGCGCAGGCGTCGCAAAAGTGGAATTCTATGTCGATGGTGCTTTGAAGGGTACCGATACAACGTCGCCGTATTCCATAAGCTGGGACACGACTACAGCTACGAATGCATCGCATACAGTCAATGCGATTGCATACGATGCCGCGACGCCGGCTAACACCGCAACCAGTGGTAATTCAACGGTTACTGTCGATAATGCTGCGCCTTCTACTCCATCAAACCTACAAATGACAAGCAACACATTTACAAGCATAACCCTTAGCTGGACGGCCAGTTCTGACAACGTCGGCGTAACTGGCTATCGTGTATCGCGAAACGGTACAGTCTTAACGACTACTTCGGGTTCGTCGTTCTCGTACATCGACAGCGGCTTGACAGCATCTACGACCTACAGTTATTCAGTCGTGGCACTAGACGCCGTGGGCAATGCTTCACCGGCAGCCACGTTGAGTGCCAGTACGGTCACCGCCAAAGTTGGTGACATCAACGGCGATAACAATGTCGATATAACTGACCTATCAATCCTGCTATCGAATTGGTCAATGACGACGCCAAGTGCAGATCTGAATCATGATGGTGTCGTAAATATCATTGATCTATCAGTGCTGCTCAGCCACTGGGGGACCTAGAAAAAATAGTAAGACAAGTAAAGATCCAATAAAGGCGGCCAAAATAGCCGCCTTTTACTTAATCGTACGATTAATTTTATTTTGTGGTTACTATTTTACTTGGCTTTGCGGATTAAAAAGAATATGCTCGGGCCAAAATAGATACCGGATAGCGGTTTCTGCATTGCCCGCTCAACGGTCAGCATAACTGATTTTGGAACGACTTTTTTAACGCCTGAGCTTCGTAAATTTGAAACGGAAAGTACTTTTTCAACCCGTAAGCCAGCATGTGCCAACTGTTTGATGATCGTTTTAGGGTTGTGGTTCACAAATGGCAATTCGTTTTCGTTGCGATTTTCGGGAGAACGGATATCAATTGGCTGTGAAGGCAGTCTCTTTCCCTTTAATAGGAATTTCATTCTATTCTGAAAATGCGAATAATTAGCAAATTCCATTATGAAAATGCCGTCATCGCTTAACACGCGGGCTATTTCACCGAATTCAGTTGCAGGATCGGGAATATGGTGCCAGATGCGTACGGTTGTCAGTAGATCAACCGATTTATCTGGGAATTTCAAATCAGCAGCTTGCAACAACTTGCGATCTATTTCCGGGTGACCTTTCAGAAAATCCCTGGCGATATCCAGCTGTTGCTGGCTCGGTTCTGCCAACGTAACCTTGTCGGCGTAATTTTCGAGAAAAATACACAAGCGGCCGTAGCCGCCGCCGACATCGACTGCATGACGGAAATGCCGTCCCTTTAGTAACCTTTTAAACGCCATCCGTTCAGCGGCGTCTTCATATTCGCGCCCAGTCCAGTAATCAAGGTAATTATGTTTCGGGTCGTTATATTGATCTGCTTTTCTTGTGTGATTGTTTATATTTTTAACCATAAGTAGTTTGATATTGTAGCAGATTAGTCTGTCAGTTCAATTATTACAGAATTTTTTAAGGTTTTTCCCCGTCGTAATTTCGCTCTGCCATCTGTAAAATCTGTCTGCTCTAGATTATTTTTAGTAGCTTTTGCGTCGTTGACATAAATACCACCACTTTCAAGCAAGCGTCTTGCTTCAGATTTTGAACTGGCTAGACCGGAGCTTTCAAGTAATGCTGCTAAATCTCCAAACGCTGCGTCTCGGCCATATTTCTTAACCAGCGACGAATCGCCGCTTATATCGCCGCCAGTTAGCTCTGTAGCGGCTTTTTGAGCATTCGTAACAGCCTGCTCGCCATGTACGAGCTTAGTGATCTCTTCTGCAAGCTTAGTTTGGGCAGTGCGTGCTTTGGGGTTCTGGCGGTGCTCTTGCATGATTCCGTCAATCGTAGGTTTATCGAGTTCGGTATAGACTTTTAGATATTCTTCAACGCCCGCATCATCAGCATTAATCCAGAATTGGTAGAAATCATTCGGGCTCGTTTTTGCCTGATCCAGCCAGACAGCTCCTGCTTCACTCCGACCGAATTTCTTTCCAGTTGCTTTATTGATAACTAATGGGTGTGTTAGGACATGTGCTTCTGCCCCACGAGAACGTCGTATCAGTTCAACACCACTTAGGCAATTGCCCCATTGGTCAGAGCTGCCAACTTGGAGTGTAACGCCATAATTATCAAACAGATGCAGGAAATCCATACCTTGCAAAAGCGTATACGTAAATTCAGTAAAACTGATTCCAGTACCGCCATCACCAAGTCTGGTAGCCATGTAGTCACGCTGTATCAAAGGCGTCATACTAAAATGCTTGCCGATATCTCTAAGGAATCTTATTACTGTCAGATCTTTTGTCCAGTCAAGATTGTTTACTAATGTAAAATCGTAGCCTTTAAAAATCTGCTGTAATTGTTTTTTAGCGTTTTCAACGTTGTGGGCGATAGTTGCTTCGTCTTGGAGCGGTCGCTCGGCATCTTTCCAAATCGGATCACCTATAAGGCTAGTGGCACCGCCAGCTAGTATGTAAGCCTTGTTGCCATGCCGCATCAGTACTTTGTCGAACATCATACCTGCAAGGTTTCCGACTGTCTGGGAGTCAGCAGATGCATCGAAACCGTGATAAAACGTCCATTTCTGCTTGTCGATGTCTTTGATATTTTCGAAAGTGGTCTGATTAACAAAACCGCGCCACTGTAATTCTTCTGATAGCGTCATGTCGGACATTGCCTGCAGTCACTCCTTGCGGTGCTTACAATTTATTATTAGATGATTCAAAAAACAATTATAAACTGTTTTAACCTTAAAATATAGCTGTGGATTATCCCGATATTTAATTAATTTCGCTGGACTTAGAAACTGTATTGTTTGGTATAATAATCACGAAACTATGTTTAAACGTTAAGGGAATTGACACCTGACAATGAATAGCTCGCGAAATCCGCGGCGCAGGCCCGGCAGTAGCACATATACGACGAAGAGCGGCAACAGCATCAAGGTCAACCGGAGTTTTTCGGACCGCATCCGAGCCAAAAAAGATGCCCGCGCCCGCCAAAAAGCGACGTATTTGAGCACCTTGCCGAAAAACCGGTGGAAGCGCATGGCGTACCGGTTGCATCCGAAACGCCTGTACCACTATTGGTTCAGCCGCGAGGGCGGCATCATGGCGCTCAAGATCATCGGCATCGGCATAATCGCAATGTTCATCCTGATGGTCGGCATGTTCGCATACTTCCGCAAGGACCTGCCGAATATCACTGATGTGTCTGGTAATAATTTGAACGGTAGCATCAGTTATTACGACCGCACCGGCAAAATCCTACTGTTCCAGGATTATTCTGCCGAAAAACGCACACCGGTTCCAACGGACCAAATTTCCGGCTATATGAAAGACGCTACTATCGCAATCGAAGATAAAAGCTTCTATCACGAAGGCGCTTTTAACGTCAAAGGTATCGCCCGTGCCGGTTTCCATGATTTATTCAACAAAAGCGAGGGCTTGCAAGGCGGATCAACTATTACGCAGCAGTTGGTAAAGCTGAACGAAAACTGGACGAACCAGCGCACAATTACACGCAAGATTAAAGAAGTAATTTTAGCGGTCGAACTTGAGCGCGAATATTCGAAAGACGAAATCCTGACCGGTTACTTAAACGCGGCGCCGTATGGCGGCATCGAATACGGTGTCGAAGCCGCTGCCCAGGATTATTTCCATACTACCGCGAAAAAATTGACATTAGCTCAGGCAACCATGCTGGCATCAATACCGCGCGACCCGCCCTACTATTCGCCGTATAGCGATCCAAAATATAACGCGTCGATTACTGCTGACTATTTTGATGAGAGCGCTTTAATTACCCGCCAGCATTATGTGCTTGACCAGATGGCCGAGCAAGGAATGATTTCACAAGACGAAGCTGATGCTGCGAAAAAAGTCGATGTGCTTGCACAAGTAAATAAGCTCCAGCCTAAATATCAGAATATAAAGGCGCCGTATTTCGTGCTTGCAGCCAAGCAAGAACTACAAAATAAATACGGAGCAGCCACGGTTAATCATGGCGGCTGGCGTGTTACGACTTCACTCGATATGAAGATTCAGGACAAAGCCGAAAAATTAGTACAGCAAAACCTTCCGAATGTCCGGCAATACGGTGGCGATGAAGAAGCGCTGACAGCTGAAAATGTGAATACCGGACAGATGGTCGCGTTGGTTGGTGGCGTTGATTTCACGAATGCGGATCATGGTCAGATAAATTACGCCCAGATTAATATCTCGCCTGGTTCGAGCGTTAAGCCGTACGATTACGCGACATTGATAAACGAATCGAAAAATGCCGGTGCCGGGTCGGTCCTGTATGATTCGCTCGGTCCATTACCCGGGTACCCATGTACGAACCACAACCAACCGAAATACGGCGGCAACTGTCTTGTGGATTACGATTATTACCGGCGCACCACACCGCCGGGTCCGTTGACACTCCGATATGCACTTGGTGGATCGCGTAATATTCCGGCAGTGAAAGCAATGCTTACTGTCGGAACGGACAAGGTTATTTCGACCGCCAATGCGATGATGGGCAATTCAGATGCTTATAAATGTTACCAACCAGGAGTCAATGTCGAAAATGCCCCAAAAAGCCAGGAAGCGCAATGTTACGGCTCTTCTGCAATCGGTGATGGTGCCTATTTGCATCTTGACCAGCATGTCAATGGATTGGCGACTTTAGCCCGGCTCGGCAAAGAAATCCCGCAGACGTATATACTTAAGATCCAGGATTCCAATAGTAAAACAATCGACCAATGGACGCAGCCCAAGGGAACTCAGGTAATCAAACCTGATTCAGCGTACATTGTCGATAATATGGCCAGCGATCCGCGTGCTAGTTACCTGCCGGGCAGCTGCTCTAATTATTCCTGTACGCCACTTGGGTATGGCGGCTTCAAGTTCCACCGGTACAAAGGCTATAACGTAGCAATAAAAACAGGCACGACCAACGATAATTTTGATGGCCTGATGACTGCTTGGACGACGCAATACGCCGTAGCAAGTTGGGTCGGGTATCACACCCGCAATCAGGCGATGAATTCTGGCGGCATGGAATACATGACTGAACCGTTGACCCGTCCTTTGATGGAATATGCGCTTGATACCGTACAAGGTCCGGCCGTCAATTGGAAAGCGCCGACTGGCATAAAAACAGAGAAAGCCTTTGTCGTTTACAATCACGTGGGTGTTGGTTCTCAGGAACCCAGTCCATCAACAGATATATATCCGTCGTGGTATGTCGCGCCGGTTACAAAGAACGTTAACGCTAACATTGATAAAGTGTCTGGCAAACTTGCTACCAGTTGTACGCCGGCAGATGCCAAACAATTCATGACAAACAGCAATGCAGCTAGCTTCTCCATTGACAAATGGGTGACGGGCGGTGCGACAGGATCATATAATACATCCGCGAATGATGATGTGCATAAATGCGATGACGATAAACCCAATGCAACACTTACTGTCAGTTCAAATGGCGGCGGAGGCGGTGATACCTGCGACAATTCCGGGTGTACAGTTACAGTCACCGTCACGCAAGGCACACATCCGCTTGCAAGCAGTAAGTTCCCGCTTGTAGTAAAGATAAATGTAGATGGCAAAACTGTTAAGACATTCACCTCAACCGATGGCGCCAGCCCACAGACATTCAGTTACTCATTCAATCCGAAGAATGGCGATTCGACGGTCAATGCACTTGTAACTGATAGCGTACTTTACCAAACGACCAGTAACTCCGCGGTGATTTCAGGCGGTGGCGGTGATGGAAACGGCAATGGTAATGGCGGCGGATTTGGCAATGGCGGCGGTGGTTTCGGCCCCTGATATCGACCCAGCGACCTAATCTTTTTCAAGGAATTGATTCAGTGCAGTCCGTACATCAGTGACGCCGTGCAGCAACGAAATTTTCTTACCGCCCTTTTGGGTAGGACCGATAGCTGCATCAAAACCTAGTTTTTTCGCTTCGGCGATCCGTTTTTCGGTGAATGGCACGTGGCGGACTTCCCCGCTCAATCCAACTTCGCCAAATACTACTGCGTTCTGTTTGAGCTGCAAGCCTTTCGTAGCTGATCCTATTGCCATACAAACCGCTAAATCGGCGGCTGGCTCGGTAATACGCATACCGCCGACAATATTCACATATATATCTTGGTCGATTAACGAAAGTTTGGTGCGACGTTCGAGCATGGCTACTAACAAGTTCACTCGGTTCAAATCGATGCCGCTTGCCGCCCGTTTCGGATACCCATAACTCGTCTTATTAACAAGTGCTTGGACTTCAACTAACAGTGGACGTGTGCCTTCCAATGTCGCCAACACGACTGAGCCGTCTGTAATTTGCCGTTCGGCTAATAATGCGGCCGAAGGATTGCTGACAGGCTGCAAACCATTTTCGACCATTTCGAATATGCCTGCTTCCGAAGTAGATCCAAACCGGTTCTTGATTGCTCGAAGCACCTTGAAGCCACCATAGCGATCGCCTTCGAGTTGCATAACGACATCCACGGCGTGCTCTAAAACTTTCGGTCCAGCAATAGCACCTTCTTTCGTGACGTGGCCGACTATGATTAGTGCCGTCCCTGTTTTTTTGGCGATATTGCTTAACACGTGTGCGCAGTTCGTAATTTGTGAAACCGAACCGGCCGCAGATGTAACACTTGATAGCGTTATGCTCTGAATCGAGTCCACGATTATTAATTTGAAATCACTTTCTGAAATAGTCGCCGCTATATCATCAGCTGATGTACTACTGACAAATTTCAGTTGTTCGCGTACCGTCCCAAGCCGTTTTGCGCGCATGGAAACCTGGTGGGCTGACTCTTCGGCGCTAATGTATAAAACGGGGCGATCTTTCGCCGCCGAGTAAGCCAGTTGCAACAACAAGGTACTTTTACCGATTCCTGGCTGACCGGCAAGTAAATTAATACTTCCTGAAACAATACCGCCACCAAGCACATCGTTGACTTGCGGCATATGCGTATCTAGACGCGGCGAATCTTTTTTGATCAGCTTTTCAAGAGATTCGGTTAGCAAGGCTGATCCGCTTGTCTTTGCATGCGTGTCGGCCATTGGATCAATAACTGCCTCTTCTTGCAATGTATTCCACTCGCCGCATTGTGCGCATCGTCCAGCCCACGACAAAGAAATTGCGCCGCAGTTAGTACAAACGAATCGTGCAGCCGGCTTTTTAGCCATCAGATATTCCTCCCTGAAAAAATTATTGCGAGATCGGCTGGGCGTTGCTGTTCAACTCTCGCGCCAGCTGATTTTCCTGAAGCGCGATCGCGTTTCTTTTCGCGACGATCACGTTATATCGGGCGATTTGCGAACGCAAATCATCAACTAACGAATTATACCTACTGACGAGGTCATTGTATCCGGGAACCCCGCTATTGTACGCGACATTATCACCTGATGCGCGTTCAGCGTCAAGTTGTGCTTGCCGGTCGTGAATTTGCGATAAGTCAGTTTGTAATTCGGATTCATCTGAATTTATCGTCGATTTAAGCGATTTTAGTTGGGTGTCGTAGTTTTTAATAACCGCTTCCCGTTTCGTAAATGCGCTCCGATAGTTATTCGCAAAACCGGTGACTTTGGATCTATCAGTGAAATACCGCTGGTAGTATGCATCGAGTGGCCCGGGTAGATCTGTTATTTCGGTCGCGAAAATAGAATGCATTTCATTTACAACGTCATTAGGCTCTGATATTTTATAGTCTGCAATTTCAGCCTGGACTTTTGGATCATGCAAATCGTTATCGTAATATTTCTGAAGCATTGCATCGACTTCATCTTTATCGCCTTTACCAAGTCGATCGTATGCAGCGTGAAGCATCTCATGGGCTGCGGTCACCTGCTCAACTCCGTACAATTCTTTGTCATTGACATGATATAGGAAAATACCTGCTTGTTTGGAATGGTAACAACCCAACACGATGGTTTTTTCGCCGCCGGCCGGACACTGTTTATTAAACTCTTCGCTTCCATCCAGCTCCGGATGGTTTAAATAGAACATTTTTTTAGCGTATGGCGTCATCGTGGTATCAGATACAAGTGTAGCGATTGACGACGGTGGGCTGTAATTGTGCAGCTGCCACCAATCATACAAAAAATTATTACCGCCAAAAGCAAATACGGTGACGGCCACAATCGCTGCTGACATACATGAAATAGCCAGCAGCTTAAGTATTTTCATATGACTACAAGTATACAGGCATCAGCAATTTACGTGCAGCTTAAGTTTAGCGACAGGCATTACCAATTGTTACTCTTTGATTGTTTCGTATGCTAGTTCGCCGCCGCGGGTACCGACCTGGATGATATCACCAGTTTCGTACTTTTCGTCTAGTAGTTCTGTGGCAATCTGGTCTTCAATTGTGTCCTGTATTAGCCTGCGCAGCGGTCGGACGCCATTTTTCGGATCATAGCCCTGGTCAAGCAGATATTGTTTGGTCGATGGTGTCAGTTGCACACCAAGCCCGCGCTTTTGCAAGCGAGTTTGGAGTTCGGCAACCTGCAAATCGATGATCCTGAAAATGTCTTTCTTAGTAAGTGCACGGAAAACGATAATCTTGTCGATACGATTCAACAATTCCGGCCGTAGATTTTTCTTCAGCTCGTCCATGACCTTGCCTTTGTTTGATTCGTGCAGGTCGTTCAGATCTTTGATATCGCTGGTTCGATTGGCCTGGAAGCCCAAGTTTGCTTCGCGCTGCAGTTTTTCGGCGCCGATATTGCTCGTCATTATGACGATTGTGTTCGTGAAATCAATCTTTCGCCCTTTTGCGTCGGTCAATTGGCCGTCTTCAAGAATCTGTAAGAGCATATTAAAGGTATCGGGATGTGCTTTTTCGATCTCGTCGAACAATACCAGGCTGTAAGGATGGCGCCGTATTTTATCGGTCAATTGGCCGCCGTCATCGTAGCCGACGTAACCCGCCGGTGCACCGACAAGCCGGGCTACATTGTGGTGTTCGCCGAATTCAGACATATCAATTTTGATAAATGCCTCTTCGGACCCATAGAATTCCCGCGCCAAAACGCGCGCAAGCTCTGTCTTGCCAACACCGGTCGGACCAAGGAAAATGAACGAACCTATCGGTCGTTTTTCGCTGCCGATGCCGGAACGGTTGCGACGGACGGCACGCGCGACGGCTTCTACTGCTTCTGGCTGGCCGATAACATGCTTACCAAGCGACTTCTCAAGATTCAGCAGATATTTTGCTTCGCTGCGGATAACTTTTGTAACTGGCACACCAGTCATCCGTGATACGACCTGCGCGACATCTTCGCTCGTTAAAACTAACGGTTTCGATTGCTTGGTAGCCGCTTGAAGTTTGTTTAATTCATCCAGAATCTGGCTGGCGCGAGTCTTATATTCGGCAGCTTTCTGATAATCTTCGGCATCGACGGCCTCTTCGATCCTAATATTTACCAACTTCTGTTCCTTCTGCAGTTTACGCACTTCGGGCGAAGTTTTGCCTTTATCTACACGCAAATGCGCTGAGGCTTCGTCGAGCAAATCTATAGCCTTATCGGGCATGAACCGGTCATTTATGTAGCGTTTTGCTAAGTTTGCCGTGTCGTCCAAAACATCGTCACTAATCGTCACGCCGTGGAATGATTCGTAATGTTTGCGGAGTCCCTTCAAGATTGCAAGCGTTTCTGGCATTGTCGCTTCCGGCACTTGGACCGGCTGGAAACGGCGCTCCAGTGCAGCGTCTTTTTCAATATACTTCGTGTACTCGACCGTAGTGGTTGCACCGATCAGCTGGATCTTGCCGCGTGCAAGCGCTGGTTTCAAGATATTGCCGGCGTCCATCGAACCTTCTGCAGAGCCAGCTCCGACAATCAGGTGTAATTCATCGATGAAAATGATGGTACGTTTGTCTTTTTCGAGTTCGCCCATGACTTTTTTCAGCCGCTCTTCGAATTCACCGCGGTATTTGGTACCTGCGACCATTCCCGCCAGATCAAGCATCACAATTCGTTTGTCTAATAAGCTATCCGGAACGTCTTCATTAACAATCCGCTGTGCAAGTCCTTCTACGATTGCCGTCTTACCGACCCCAGGTTCTCCGATTAGAACAGGGTTATTTTTAGTTCTGCGGTTCAAAATCGTAATAACGCGCCGAATCTGATTCTCGCGGCCAACAACTGGGTCTAATTTGCCGTTTCGAGCCATTTCGGTCAGATCGGTCCCGTACAAATCAACTGCACCTTTGTGCGGACGCTTGCTTCTTTTTTGCGTACCCGCTCCAACTGCGTCGTCTTCGAATTGCTGCCGGTTCATCAATTGCTCGATTTCGCCCATCAATGCGTCGACATCGACATTCATATCTCGCAATAAAACTGTCGCACGGGCATTTTTCTGACTCAGGATGCTGTATAAAATATGTTCAGTGCCGCAATATTCCTGGGCATAATCCAGTGCCGTATCGTACGCCATCTTTAACGTCAATTTTGCGGTTTCGCTCAATCCTTTTGCGCCCATATTAATAACGAGTGTTTTTGGCGTCAAATTCAAAGCCATGCGGGCTTTGTCTAATGTGACTCCGGCGCCGCCGAGCATTTTTGCAGCCATGCTACTATCCTGCGCTAGCACGCCGAGCAACAGATGTTCCGTACCGACATATGCGCTACCTGTGCCGCGTGCAATGGCATCTGCATGCTTCAAGCTAGCGAGTGCGTTATTGGTCAAATGATTTAAAAATTCTTGGAAATCTTGTGATCCTGGCATCATAATGTTTTAACCACCTTTCGTAAAAATGAGACAAACCTTGCGGTTTTTCTCATCGCGCCGGGCAAAAAGTGCGATTTTTGCTCGGGCTGCTCTTTTCCCTTGCTATGAAATCAGCGATGTTTTCATTCGCTAAGTATCCATAATACATCGACTGGCACTCACACGTCAAGAGTGCTAATTTACGTTATTTTTCCAGCAGATTTTACGGTTATTCGGCGTGTTCTTCTATAGCAGTTAACAGATCGCTTTCTATTTCCGACTTCTTCTTTAATTTCGGTGCTTTAGGTGCAGCTTCGGGTGTTTCTTCGGCTTCTTTTACGGGTGCGTTCTTTTTATCGGCTTCGATATCGATTTCAAAGCTCGTCAGTTTGCTGGCTAGCCGGACATTCTGGCCACTTTTGCCAATAGCGATACTCAATTGATCGTCAGGTACGATCACTTTCGCCTTGTTTGCCGCTTTGTCAAGTTCAACTTTGGAAACTTTTGTAGGGCTGAGTGCATTTGTTATGTAAGCGATCGGATTTTCATCCCAAACGATGATGTCGATTTTTTCCTGTTCGCCGACTTCACTCATCACTGCATTAACCCGCGTGCCGTGGCCGCCGACAAACGTGCCAACCGGATCAACACCAGGTACGTTGCTGGCAACTGCTATTTTGCTTCGGATGCCAGCTTCGCGCGCGATATTCTTGATTTCGACAGCACCGTTTTCCATTTCCGGAACTTCGGCTCGGAAAAGCCATTCCAGGAATTGCGTATTGCCACGGCTAACTACCAGTTGCGGTCCACGGAAATCGCGTTCGACATCTTTTAGGAACACTTTTAGGCGCTGCCCGGGATAATAATGCTCGCCCTGGATCTGTTCACTGCGGGGCATGATTCCCTGGGCTTTCCCTAAATCTACCCGTACGATATTCGGTTCTACGCGAGCCACAGAGGCATTTATCACTGTGCCGATCTTGTCTTCGTATTCATGCATAACGATTTCACGCTCAGCTTCTCGCAAACGCTGTAAAATTACCTGTTTTGCTGTCTGCGCAGCTACTCGGCCAAAGCTTTCGACTGGTTCGTGCATCTCAACCATATCGCCAACCTTGACATCCTTGCGGCGGACAAGTGCGTCTGCCAGGCTGATTTCGTAGGCGGGATTTTCGACTTTTTCGACCACTTCCTTGTTGATAAATGCATCGACTTCGCCGTTATTCAGGTTCATAGTTACCCTGACTTCCTGTTCACGGTCACCATAATCTCGCCGGTATGCTGCTGCTAATGCCTGTTCTACTATCTCTTTGACAGCATCCTCCGGTAAGTTTTTTTCTTCGGCAATTGCGCGAATCGCGACTGCCAGTTGTTTCATATCAAAATCCATTTGATACTCCCTTTCGTTACACCCTACAAATTTTTAAATTTTCAGGTTCTTATGAAAAAAGTCGACCGCTGCGGCCGACCAATCACTAGTAATTTTACCAGTAGCGTTTGATCATGTCAAATTTTACATCAGAGAAACCAAGTAGTCCGTGCTGTCATGGTACAATCGGTGCTATGAGTACAAATGTGAGGCGGTTGTTCGAGCAGTTCCAACCTTCGAATTATAAATTAGAACTGCAAACAGATCCGGAAACCTTAACGTTTACCGGTCAAGTAATTATCAAAGGTAGAAAATCCGGCCGGCCTAGTCAGCGGATTACATTCCATCAGCATGGGCTGAAAGTCACCAGCGCACATATTATCAGGCATGATAAAAAAGGCGATCAAAACATTGCAGTTTCGCGCGTCAGCTTACATAAGACGTTCGATGAAGTCAGGCTGCACACAGATCAATCATTATTTGCCGGAAATTATGCTGTCACAATGCAATTCGAGGGTAAGATTACCGAGACAATGGAAGGTATCTATCCGTGCTATTTCAAACACGAAGGAAAAGACAAGAAACTAATCGCCTCTCAGTTCGAAAGCCATCATGCCCGCCAGGCATTCCCTTGTATCGACGAGCCCGAAGCCAAAGCGACTTTTGATTTGACACTCGTTACACCGGCTGGTGAGACCGTTCTTTCGAACACGCCTGTCAGAGAATCATCCACTAACAAAACTCAGCAGACGACAACATTCGAGACCACACCGGTTATGAGCGTATACCTATTAGCATTCGTCCATGGTGTTATGCACTGCGTCAAAGGCAAATCCAAAAGCGGCGTCGCCGTCCGCTCATGGGCTACCGTCGCTCAACCGCTGAGCCATCTTGAATATGCTAACAAAGAGGCTATCGATTGCCTTGACTTCTTCGAAGATTATTTCCAGGTACCGTTCCCATTGTCAAAATTGGATCAGGCGGCTTTACCGGATTTTGACTCGCTTGCCATGGAAAACTGGGGTCTAATAACCTTTCGTGAAATCGGCTTGCTGGCTGATCCGGCAAATCGATCTATTTCCGGAGAACGGCTCATCACTATGGTGGTAGCGCACGAGATGTCGCACCAATGGTTTGGTGATCTGGTTACCATGAAATGGTGGGACGATTTGTGGCTCAATGAAAGCTTTGCTTCGATTATGGAGTCGCTTGCGCCGGATCGGTTGCACCCCGAATGGCAGGAATGGGAAGATTTTACTTCCAGCCGTGTCATAGGTGCGGCTGACCGTGACGTCTACAAGGATGTTCAGCCGGTCGGATTGCGGGTCAAGCACCCAGACGAGATACAAACCCTGTTCGATCCGTCAATCGTCTATGCCAAAGGAGCCCGTATATTAAAAATGCTCTACGATTACATCGGCGATGATGCATTCCGCAAAGGTCTGACTAATTATTTCAAGAAATACCAGTACAAGAACGCCACACGCGATGATTTATGGGACGAATTAAGCAAAACAAGCGGTAAGGATATCGGCAAACTAATGACGCCATGGCTGGAGCAGTCCGGCACACCAGAACTGACAGTCAAAAAACAGGGTGATACTTTACGATTGAGCCAACAACGATTCCTACTGGGAGATGAAGATAAGAAAAGCTTGTGGCCGATTCCGATATTAGCCGATACTCCGGTCAGCATCGATATCTTGGATACCAGGAACGCAAATATCAAATACGACGCAAAACAGCCGCCGATATTCAATCCCACTGGCAGCGCGCATTTCATCACGAATTATGACGACGCCGATGCCAGGCAGCATCTATTTGACAAAATTAGAGATCGCAGCCTGGAATCATCAGGAAGGATAATCGCACTCAGCGATCAGTTGTTGCTTGCAAAGAACGGCCAAGTCAAACTCACCGACCTGCTCGAATTGATAAAAGAGTGCCCGCAAGAAGATCGTGATGCGGTCTGGACGATGTTCGCTCGGACCATCGGCAGCGCATTAGCTTTAACTGATGGTGACGAAAAGATTGAAGACGCATCGAAAATATACAGACGCGACCTGGCAAGCCAGTGGTATAAGAAGCTGGGTTGGAAAGATGGTAAAAACGACGACCCAAATACCAAACAGCTTAGGACAACGGCAATCGCATTGTCAGTAGGCGGCGAAGATGCGGGCGCTTTGAAAATAGCTTTGGACATGTTCGAAAAAGCTAAGAATGTAGAAGCATTACCCGCGGAACAACGCGCGATAATTGCCGGCGCGGCCGTCAGGTTCGGAGATGCCAAATACATCAAACAATTGATGAAAGAGTACGAAACAAGCAACAATCCTGACGTAAAAGATTGTATTGCGGTCGCGCTCTGCTCGACCAAAGACCCGAAAATCGGCAAACAGATAATAGACTGGGGTATGCAGGATTTCAAGATAATTAAACCGCAGGATATTGATCACTTTTTTGCTTACCTGCTCCGCAACTACCATACGCGCGATCTTGCATGGCAATGGCTGACTGATGGATGGGAAAGATTAAAAAAACAATTCGGCGAAGGCAAGAAAATGGAATATTTCATCTGGTACGCGTCACGCCCAATGTCAACACCGGCATGGCAAAAGCGGTATGTGGCATTCTTTAAGCCCATGTTAGAAGATTTGTCTCTCAGACGTAACATCCAAGTATCATTTTCAGAGATTCAGGCGCGTGTAGATTGGCGAAAGCGCGAGGAACCGCTGTTGCGAAAATACTTCCTAGGTTAGTTAATAGATATTTTCCACAAATCCTGTAATTTCAAAATCATCGCCGAAAACTTCAATCGCAGATAATTGATAATCACCATTCCAGTCGTTTTCGCGTACCCAATTTTCTGCTGCAAATCGCATTTGGGTTAACTTTTTATCTGTAACATAATCCAATCCCTTGCCTTGCCCGTCATTGTTCCGATATTTTACCTCGACAAAATAAACGGATTTGTTTTTGCTAGCAATAATGTCAATTTCGCAGAATCGGGTCCGCCAATTTCTGCCTAATATTTTGAACCCCTGTTTTTTCAAATAGTCTGCAGCAGCTGATTCGGCCGTTCGACCGATGAAAGTTGTTTTCATGCTGTGCGGTCCCATAGATTTCGAATAGGTTTGAATGAACGGCGATGCAAATTGCAGATTCCATGCGTCAACAAAGTTTCGCGATGCAATAAAGTACCGTAACCGACATGTTTTTCGAAACAATAATGTGGGAATTTCTTAGCG
>DATIJK010000046.1:0-12135 GCA_035478715.1 Saccharimonadales bacterium (SeqCode) | reverse complement strand
TGTTGTTTTCGCGGGGCCTGGTGGTGTGCCGCTTGATGGCGCTGTTCATCGGGCATCCACCAGTTGAGCCGTTCTGATTCGTGCTCGCTGTCCTCACGCGGATATACCGGTGCGTTTTCCGATATGGCAATGTCTGGGTCGTCCAGTGAAGATTCAAGATTCAAACGTCGCCGTATCAGGAACATTATTATGCCAATAACAGCAATGAGCGTTAGGAAGATCCACAAGAATACCGCACCAGCGTTACCGGGTGACTTTGTCTTGAAATTAGCAGTGACGGCTGCACCGTACGCAGCATCGCTGGCGGGTGTGATTTGGATGTATATCGTCTTGCCGGTTGGTAATTTGGTTAATGTATATGTTGGGACTGCATCGGTACTGGAAATTGTGCGTGTATTGTCTAATTTTTTACTATCAGTACCGTATTTGATTTCGTATGAGTTCGCATTCGTGCCCTCCCAAGAAAGCGTAATCGTACTCTTAGTAATTGTTGTCGCCTGTATATTTGCTACTAATGGAGCACCGTTATCGACGGTAGTGGTGTTGCCATTATCGAACCCGATCGTGCCGCCATTGTCAGATGGCTGACCGTTATCTAATCCGGGGTTTGGCGATGGCGTTGGATTCAGATTGACTGTCGATCCTGACCCTGAACCAGTAAATGGCGATGGGCTTGGCGATGGTGATGGGCTTGGACCGGGGTTTGGACTTGGAGGTGGCGGTGGCGGCGGAGGCGGCTTTGGCGAAGAATTGCTGACGACAACGCTTTCTGATTTCGTTGCACTGTTGCCGCCCTGGGCGGCAGCGCTTACTTGAATAGTATACGTGCCATTTTTCACTGTGGTTGAATTCCAGCTAACGAAACACGAACTGGCATTCGAACATGATCTGACCGTTGCCCCGTTCGCAATCAAAGTGATATTTGAAATATTTGCCGAAGGTGCAGAAGCTTTTGCAGAAAATAATACACTGGACCCGCTAACCTTGGCCCCTGATGCTGGTGATGAAATCGTTATCGTGGGCGTTACTTTGTAGTGCCAGATCTGTGCGGAAGTATTATTGCATGAGAAGATATCTATCTGATTGCCATTAGTCGTAACAGAGTGGTTGTCATCCATGCAGGTTTTAGAAAGTTTGTTTGTGATCCGGCCATTAGCACTGTTGTAGAACCATTGCTGCGATGTGTTGCCATCGCAATGGTATAGGATGACTTTCGTATAATTTGCTGTAGCACCACCGGATATCCCCAGGCAATAACCATTACTATTGACGATAGTGCCGGAGGTTGATGCATTACCGTTAATCCGCCACTGTTGTGCGCCAGTACTGTTGCAGGTAAACAGGTCGATCTTGTTGCCGTCGACTTTTTTGCTTTGGTAGTTATCAAGGCATTTTCCGCCGATCCCGCTGACTGCGACGGCCGGGTTCGCGGCATGGCTGAGCTTTAGGAACGACAATCCAAGCACGCCGAATCCGATCGCAAACACGAATGCGACGGCGTAATGGGACATGATTCGCCTGCTGGAACTTTTTCTTTTGGTTCGACCGGGCATGATTGTTTCTCGCTGCAGCCTTTATCTGTTCGTAAGTATACCTGAATTAACTTGATTTCTAAATTTTCAGCCATACAAATACGGTGGTGATTTTGGCCAATTTACTATCGATAAAATCTGAAATCGATTTTACTGCTAGTGTTTATCTTCGTCGTCAAGGCGCTTGCGGCCTTGTTCGTACATGTCTGGAATATCGTCTTCTGGTTTGTGTTGTTTTTGCGTTTGCGGATTCTGCGCGGCCTGGTGGCGTTGCTCCTCCGGCATCCACCAATTGAGTCGCTCAGATTCGTGCTCGCTGTCTTCGCGTGGATATACCGGTGCGTTTTCCGATAAGCCAATGTCAGGGTCGTCCAAAGAAGATTCAAGGGTTAACCTGCGCCGAACAAGGAACATAATCACACCTATAACCACTATGAGCGTTAGAAAGATCCACAAGAATACCGCACCAGCGTTACCGGGTGATTTTGTCTTGAAATTAGCAGTGACGGCTGCACCGTTCGCAGTATCGCTGGCAGGTGTGATTTGGATGTAAATCGTTTTGCCCGAATCTAATTTTGTCAGCGTGTATGTGGGCACGGCATCAGTGCTTGCGAATGTCCGCGTATTGTCTAACTTATCTTTGTTAGTACCATATTTTATTTCATAGGTATTTGCATTTGTACCTTCCCACGAAAGAGCAATTGAGTTTTTAGTGATGGAAGTTGCCTGTATGTTCGCCACTAATGGAGTGCCGCTATCTGTTGTTGTCGTGTCGCCGTTATCGAATCCAATAGTGCCGCCATTGTCCGTTGGCTGGCCATTGTCAAGTCCAGGCGTCGGCGATGGGCTCGGATTCAGATTGACTGTCGACCCTGAACCAGAACCGCTAAATGGCGATGGGCTCGGCGACGGTGTTGGACTCGGGCTGGGACCGGGGCCAGGATGCGGACTTGGGCCGGGGCCAGGGTGCGGGCTGGGGCTGGGGCCAGGCGGCGGCGGGCTTGGCGTCGCATTACTGACAGTGACACTTTCTGATTTGGCGGCACTGCCTCCGCCGGAACTCGTCGCTTGAACTTGAATTTGATACGTGCCATTTTTAACCGTTGTGGAATTCCAGGTTACGTAACAGGTAGTCGCATTTGCACAGGTTCGGAGCGCAGTACCGTTTGCCAACAAAGTTATAGTTGTGATGCTGCCGGACGGTACGCTTGCTTTACCCGAAATTAATACACCAGTACCAGTCACTGTGCCCGTCGAAGGCGCCGTAATGGTTATGGATGGCGTGTTTTGGGCAGTAACGTTGACCCTGTACCATCGTGCGTTGTTAGTTACGGGGCTGCAAGGGTAAATTATCAGCTGCTGGCCATTGGTTGTACTGTTGGCGGGGTCATTGATACAGCCATTGTTATAGGCGTTTTTCAGCTGTTGCGGCGTCGAACCGGTCCATTGCCATATTTGGGCGTGGTCGGAAGGGTTACAGGTCCAAGTAATCAGGTAGACTCGATCTGATGCACTCGTGCCGACTTTACCGCCGGTATCATCTGCGCACGTCCCTGCATCGTTCTTCAGCAGAAAACCGCCGCTGACGCTTACCATATTCCACTGCTGTGCCCTATCGGAAGGACTGCATTTCCAGATGACGATCGGGTTTCTGATAGTCTTGACATTACCCTTGTTATCCATGCAGATAGACTGATTAAATGCTACCTGGAATTCAGAGGGATTTGATAGAGCATGGCTTTCTTTCAGCAAGTATGATCCCAACAGGCCGAATCCAACTGCAAAAACGAAAGCGATGGTGTATGCTTGCCGCCAATGTGGTTTGTGGGACGATTTTCTTTTGGTATTTTTAGGCATACTTTACTCTTGACTTGCCTTAACTAATTTTTAGTATACCTTAGTTACCGGTTTTTCTGAATGAATGCATGTTGACAATTTCAAACGATTTTGTATTTTCCTGATGGCAATCCGCCTAACACATAGTCGCCGAAAATTGTTCGGTGCAGTTTCGTAACCTCGTAGCCTTGTTTTGCAAAGGTTCGGCGGATCTGGCGGTTTCGGCCTTCGTACAGAGTTGCTTTCCAATGCTTGCCATCTTTCCCCTGCCACTGCAAGTCAAATTTGCTTATGCCATCGTCTAGCAAAACACCATGCTTCGTGATTTGAAACCAATCAGGCGATTTGAGCGGTTTATCCAGAATGATTTCGTAGCATTTCATCTTGTGACTGCTGGGGTGCGATAGTTGGTGCGTCAAGACGCCATCATTAGTTAGCAGCAATAGTCCTGAGGAATTCTTGTCTAGCCGGCCGACTGGTTTTAGCTCGTGGTACATAGCCGGCAGCAGCTTATAAATAGTGCTGCTTCCCTGCCCAGACCGGGAACTAACATATCCCACTGGTTTGTTCAGCAGTATAGTCTGGAATTCTTCCGGTAATTTCAGACGTTTGCCACGCCATGTCACACGGTCGGCTTCGGTCACTTCTTGTCCAACTCTGATTTTTCGGCCATTTACCAAAATTTCGCCGGCATCGGCTAATTTATCAGCGGCACGTCTGCTGACGCCGGTCGCCAGGGCAATGAATCTGTTTATCCGCATAAAATAAGTCTAAATAGCTGATAGCTAATAGTCCATAGCTTGTAGCCGAATAGCGGTTGCTAAGGACTACGAGCTATCAGCTAAAGCGCTACACTGCTTGGGTCGAAATTGGCGCCTGGAGCGTTGGCGCTCGCAGGATTCGTGACATTCGGATTATTCTGTCCGGGTGTCGGAGGTTCTTGCAAGTTTGCCGGTGCAGTTGGCGCACCTATTGTCGTCGGTGCAGAAACATCAGAGATATTTGAGCCTGATGGCATTACGACGGTTGTCTGGACGCCATTAGTACTGGTCGTGATGCCTGGCGCACCCGGTAGCGCTTCGGATCCGGCGGCTTTTGCCTCTTCGTTGGCCAATAGCGCGTTCAGGTCGGGTTTTTTGGCTACACCACTTATTGGTGCGATTACTTTTTTGCCTGAAACTCGCGAACTTTCCGTATTTCCGGTATCTAATTCGTTACCGCCGTCATCCAGTACTTTACTGGTGTGCTCCGATGGCGCGTTCCCAGGGGCGGCTGACGGGGCTGCGGTTGCCGCGGCAGGTGCTGGCGCAGCTGCTTTCGGAGCATTTGCAAGTAATTCATCGACTGCTCCGGTCAGGACTTTATCATTCGATTCGCTTACAGCGGCGTTGTTCTGAGGAAGTTGCGGTGCAGATGGCGGATCTGCCGGTTGCGGTGCGGGAGCCGGAGCTTGTACGGCTGGCGGAACCGGAGGTGACTCTGGAGCTGCAGGAGCAGGTTGGACTGCCTCGGATGCTGCCACAACATCCGCTATGGGAGCAGTTTTTGGCGGTTCGGTCGTCGAAGCGGGGCTTGCATTAAGCGGTTGCGCTAGGCTGCCTGCAGATGTAACTGCAGGTTCTGGCGCTACAGCGATCGGGGCTGGTGGATCTGCTGGTTTGGGCGGATCTGCTACTTGAGTTGCACCAGCTGGCGCAGCAACTGGAATCGGTTCTGGAGCAGATGCTGTCGGGGCGATTGTTTGCGTAGGCGTTGGGGTTTGGGTGGCCGGAGCAGCCGCTGGAGTTGGAGCTGGCTGCACTGCTGCAGGTTGCGTGGCGGTTGGTACGGCAGCTGCAACTGCTACAGATTCACCTGATAGCAAGGCTCGTGCGTTCTCGACGATATCTTCCAATGTAACTTGCGATTTGACCAGATAGCGGTCTGCACCCAGCGACTGGGCCCGAGTTTTGTCTTCGGCCTGTCCTAAGGCGGTCAGCATGATGACTTTCGTATCCCGTAATCCCGGTGTATTACGCAAAATGTCGAGCATCTCGAAACCGCTGATTTTCGGCATCATGACGTCGGAAATTATCAGGTCCGGCTTTTCTTTGGCAGCCAGCGCGAGCGCTTCTTCGCCGTCGTGCGCGACAACGACCGCATAACCCTCTGCAGCCATACGCGCCATATAAATTTCGCCTAAATTATTATCGTCCTCGACCAACATTATCTTCGTTGATTGCGCCATGGTAGTTCAATTCCTTATGTTTGATACCGATGCTTATGCTATAACGCCCATTGTATCACGATGCTGGCGGTGGTGTAACATTTGGTACTCCCTGATTATTGGCCGTGGCTTCTGCTGCCAAAAGTTGCTCGGCTTTTTGCGTTGTTAGCCGTGGTAAGTTTATGTAAAAAGAGCTGCCCTTGCCCAGTTCGCTATCAACCCAGATGTGGCCGTTGTATAGTTCGATGATCTTACGGCAGATGAATAAGCCCAGCCCGGTACCGCCGACAGTCCGCGTTGTTGAATTATCGACGCGGTAAAATTTCTGGAATAGATGCGGCACGTCCTCGTGCGGTATACCGGGGCCGGTATCGCGGATGAAAAACTGCACGACGGTATTGTTGCCCGTCAGCCCGATGGTGATTTTCCCCTGCTCCGTATATTTGACGGCGTTATCGAACAGATTGGTGATGACTTCACGCAACCGTTCGGGGTCGGCCTGTACGTAATACAACGGTTTGACGACTTTCTGCCCGCCTGTTGAACTAGCATCGATGACACTGCCTGCCCCCAGCCTGAAGTCGGTGACTAGCCCTTTCTTTTCGGCGCTGAACTTTACGTCGTTGGTAAACTGCTGCAGATAGGCGCCCATCTCAATGACTACCGGATGGTTCGATAACCGGCCGTCTTCGGCTTTGGAGCTCGTCAGCAGATCCTGGAACAGACTGCCGAGATGCTGTGTGCTAGCGTGGGCTTTTTCCAGGAAATCGCGTGCCCGGCTGTCGATAGTACTGACTTTTTCGTTTAAGGCCAATGCGAGGTAGCCTTCGATGGCTGCCACCGGCGTACGCATCTCGTGGCTGGCAGTGCTGATGAATTCGCCGCGCCGCTGCTGCTCGGCGCGCTCTTGGCTGACATCGCGGAATATCGCTACGGCGGCGCTAACCTGCTTGTTTTCATCGAACAGTGGCGAAATCGTCAACGAAATCGGTATGTGTTTGTTTGATCTTGATGAGAGGATTGCTTTGTCGTCGCGGATGGTTGTTTTGGCGGTAAACACGCTGTAAAACGGATTTGTATCTGTCGGATAAGCTTGGTCTTTTTCGTCGACAATCTTAATTACGGCGTCGATATTCAGTGTCAGCGCCTCTTCGGATGGCCAGCCGGTTATCTTGCTTGCTCCGGAATTGAATAAGTGGATTTTTTTCTGGGCATCGATCAGTACCACGCCATCTTCAATCGCATTTACGATAATTTCGGATTTTAACCGTTCATCCCGCAGCGCATCAGCCAATTTGACGGCCGTACCAGCTCCGGCACGACGTTTCAGGTTTGCCATACGCAGCAAAACCACGGCAATAATAACAAGCACGGCGATTACGCCCACACCTATAAATATCAATAATCGCGTGTTCATACAGCTTGCGCTTTATTATATAGGTTTCCGTGCGTGCGAGCTATTCGTTTAACACGCAAATCTGGACGCAATTTAACAGATATGATAGGATACGTCTTGCTTTCAATCCCGCTTAAGGGAAAAGAGCAGCCCGTGCGACGGATTTATTCCGGCGCCCGGCGCGATGTGAAAAACCGCAGGTTTTCTCATCTGGGTTAAGGCCCCTTCGTCTAGCGGTCCAGGATATTGGGTTCTCATCCCAAAGATCGCGGGTTCGAATCCCGCAGGGGTCACCAATGCAAAAATCTCACCCTATGGTGGGGTTTTTACATTGGTTGATTCTCGCAAGAGAATTGAAAACGCAACAAAGGTGCGATATTGAGAATAGTTACAATTAGGTATTGCAAATATTAAAGTAATATGGTATTATTTGGTTCGAAGGGGCAATTTTTGCCCAATTTTATTTTAAGGGAGATTATCCAGTGTCTAGTCCAGCCGGTCCAAATGCTATTCCGTTATCAGTATTACAGCTGCAAGAAGGTGCTGTCACGCATGTGTATGAGATGCCAGGTGGTAGGCCAGGCGAAGCTGATATGGCATCCGCCATTGAAGCACAGCTATACCTGGACCAGCGTCTAGTAGATGATTCGCAAGGGCCGCAAGGCTGGGCTTTTGGTATGACCGAAGGCACCGTGCCCGTTCCCTTTACTATGCCGCGCGAAGTACATGAAGTAAGTCGATTGAGACGAGCTGAAGGCTATTGGGTCACAAGAAAAGCTGCAGCGATAGTAATGCTCAGTTCATTAGCAGTTTGTGCCATGATTAACAACCGACCGATCGGCGCGCTTGTACAAAATGCCGAGATTGGATTATCTAACTTATTTGATCATGCTGGCCCAACAGAAACACCAATTATTGCCCATGGCAAAACGGTTCCTATTTCCGTAGACATACGGTCTAAGGATAAGTCCGGCGTATCTAGAGTTGATCCACAAGCTGTCGAAAAATTCCGCGATAAAGTACGAGCTGAGTTGGATAGAGGCGGCAAAGGTTCATATATTGAAGAAATGGGTAGCGCTGGCGAAGCTTCAGATGAAGGCTATGCGGGAATAGGTGTGGCTGACCCTGCGGGCCAAGGCAATGATAAGCTTGCCCATGTTAGAGCCGACAAAGGTGCCGCTGAAGCCCGGACGGCTTTTGGGCACGAACCTATCCCTACAATTGATGTAACGTGGTCACAGGACGTTCTGAAGCCCAGGCAAAAGGCAAAATTAGAAAAACTTGCACAAAAAGCCGGCTATACGGACTTGGACGCCGCAATTGCTGCACTTGACGCTGGAAAGCCAATTGATGCTAAGCTGGCGAAAAAACTGACAGCAGCATTCTTGGCTCATCGCGGTGATACATTAAGTGCGAAAGTTTTCGAGCCTGGTAAAGATAAAGTTATCGGCGAAAAGGTTACACCTGGCGAAGGTTTGCCGTACGACGATGTGAATGGCTGGAAGCCGTTCTTCATCCCGATGATTCCTATCCGACGCCGTGAGTGGTATAAGACGCAACGACAGCGCTGGCTGCCGCGGATTGGATGGAAGCCTGGATTCCGCCTGCCCCGACTGTATAAATTTGAGCAAGATGAAGAAAACGTGTTAGTACGCGTGCGTCCTGAAGCAATTCAAGAAGATAATACGCTGGTTGATATGCCATGGAGAATGGAAAGAAAACACGAGCATGAATTGCGTGACGGACTTGTTACGCAAGTATTGCGGGCTGATTGGAAAGATAAAACAGATAAAGATCAGTCGATGCGCCTGACATTCGTCAATTTCACGCCGACGCCTGAAACTTTAGAGCTATATGGCGAAGCACTGAAAATCTTTGCTGCTTCTCACGATGAGACTCAGGTGACAGATATCATTTCCAACATATTCGTCTACCCATCAGAAGATGCCGGTACCGCGCATGAAGACCCGAGCAGGATCAGCGTAGGCGGCGACAAACAAGACCCACCAAGCGTGCTTGGCCATTGTTTGCCATTGATGGAAGAAATCGAAATGCATATGCCAGCTACACTGGATCCTGCCGAATTGGCTGCAATTTTTGATGATTTTGTGTTTAACCCTGTGGGCACATTAGGCCACGAGCTCACTCATGGCGCGACAGCCGTTCCTGACAAGCAGACGCTCAGACAGGTTGTTGCACGCGGCATACGCCGGGCAATGAGGCCTGTGGGCCCCCGTTGGTTAAATCCTATGGCGCCGGTAGCTGGCGAAGTATTGCCGCAACATATGCAATATGCTCCTGATGCACAGCCGCTGCAATTTAGGATCAGGTATCTAGCAGCAGACGCTGATCATAATATAAGTACGATTGAAGAAACAGTTGATGCAGACGATAGCCGCCTTGGCCATATGTTAGACGCGGAGATTGTCGGTTATCAGATAACTCGATATTCAGGTACGAATGATCAAGAAAACGGTGCGGAAGTGGGTCTTGCAAACGTTATCCGCATAGTCCAAGATCAACGGATACCGTTCACAGAAGCAGGTGTTCACGTAGCTTTGAGACTGCTAGATAGTGGTGAAACCGGTAAATATGCGGACGGATATAACCCCGATCCGCGTGCACAAGCAGCACTTGCGCGTCACATGGGAGCTAATCCAGATGTATTCCCGTTTGAATTCTCAGATCCGCCAGAAGTTACGATTACAGCGATGGACCCAGAAGACGATCCGGTTATTCGACAAGCAACGATCGATTCACGCAGCCGGCGATTCCTGGCTCCGGATGACATGGTTGCGGTCTTGGCCGGTGTCCGTCGCTAGCCCAAGGCATAACAGCGGTTAGACGATTCTACTGAAAGCTGATTTCATTTGCTGATGATTGCGATGTTGTTTGTTGCTTTCTCTCGTACCGATGGTTTGTCTAGCAGAAATTCCCGGACAGCACGTTCGACGCCGGGTAATGCTTCGCGGCCGTAATCATCGATCGTAATTACCCCGTGCGGGTCAAGTGCTGGCCAGACTAGGCCAAGCGAATCCCGGATCGACTCATAAAAATCCCCGTCTAGGAATGCGAAGGCTATGTGTTGTGGCACGTCTTTTTCTGATAGTTCATTGAACCAACCTTTGTGCACGACGGGCGGTCGCAAATTAGCTTTTTTGAATTCATGCAGCAATTGCTTTTTGCCAACTGATAATTCCCCTGCCTTGAACTGCTCACCAGCCGGGCTGGAATCTAGTCCGCTTTTTTCGGGCAAACCTTCGAAAGAATCATACACATGCAATTCCCTGCTCTCGGATTGGCCGTATGCGTCTAGTAACCGCCGCAAAAACAGCGAAGTCGTGCCGATGTAGCATCCAAATTCAACGATATCGCCGGGTATATATTGCTGCAGCACTTTTTCAAGTTCGCTCAGTACGACTTCAAGCCGCTTCAGAGTAACCTGGTCGGATTTGATCGGATATTTCCTTAAAAGTTCAATGGCAATCATAGCCTGAATTGTAGCTTATGTGACGAATTGCGGTTCGCGCCACATCGGTATTTTCTTGGGCCCGCCGTCTTTCAAATGTACTTTTCCGATGGCCCTGTACCCAAGTTTCGCGTACAAGCGTTCGCTATCCGGTGTGCTGGCTTCCAGATAAGCCGGCCGTCCATTTGTGTCCAAGATTTGAGCACCATGATTGAGCAAGGCGGTTCCGATTCCGCGATTCGTATTGAATGCAGCTACGAATTGCAGGATCGAATATTCGGCTACGTCAGGCACCGGCGAAACGTAAACGGGACGAAAATTAAATCTGCGGCAAGCAAATGAAAAGATCATGAGCCTGGCTGCGATCTTGGCCGGAGGTTCTGAATCATCCGGCAACCAGATGGCACAACCTTCGGTTTTGTCAGTTGTCTCCACCAGACCCGAATCGAATCCCCAAAGCAATTGTGCTTTGAAGTACATTTCTACTGTATCGGGCGGAGCGTCCTCGAGTAGCCAGCGCATATATGGATCATCACTGAACGCTTTTGTCATACCCGCCGCTAACGCATCTATTTCTGACGGATCGGCAGCACGTATTGTATGTTCTGCGGTTTGTGGCGGCATTTGCGGCAAAGCCTCGCATTTACTTGTGAAAAACATATTCTACCAGAATCTACTGTATGAGGAGCATTTGGCCATCATATCTCACTACTCGATAGACATTGTTAAACTATTTGATATTTGCGGAAATCTATATTATAAAAAAGTAAGTGTCCGAAAACGTAGTATTTCTTCGGCCAGATGACCCGCCGGTTGTGGGCATTGAATATTTCGGTGAAAATACGGCATTCAGAGATTCCTGGAACCAAAGAATAAAAGCTGTTTCACGACCATCACGCCAACTTTTCGCGGATTATTTTTGGAGCTTCAACCAAAGATTATTGACTGCTAACAACGCTGCCCTCTCCGTTGGGCGAATCATGCTTGGGTTTAGTGTTTCGCACGCGGCTTACAAAGATTTCGGCGTTTCAATCAGGCAAGGCAGTATGGTCATAGCCAACAAGGCACGTGTAGTGGCACTCATGGCCCTGACCGTGGCGGCTGAGCATGATATGGTTGACCCGTTGCAGACTGCGGCGTGCTTAATCTTGGCAACAAATGAAGATTTAGTCTTGCACAATTCACCCTATCTTTTACCATTTCCCGATAGGTAATTATTTAATTTACACAAACTTTTATCCCGGACGATTCAGAATATGACTCGTTTTACGATATTTTTTTGAGAAAATATAGTATCAAGTAATAGATTGTCATTCCGGCTGCAGTTGCTTCGGCAAAAAGCGGGATTGTCTGGCTTGATCCGGTGTTCGGCAGTTGCGTCGGTGGTTTTTGATATTCGGATTGTTCGGATTTCTGTGTATCGGTATTCATCGGCATAGAACCCATACTGCTTGTTGATTTCGGTGTCGTAGCAGGCTTCGTGGTTGCACTCGGATTGGCCGGGCTGTTTGTCACGGTCACTTTGCCGGTCATCTCCGGGTGTATCGCGCAATGATATGGGAATGTGCCCGCGGAATTGAATGTAAAGCTATAGCTTTTTCCAGGCTGAATGTGCCCGCTGGCGGGTCCCCCTGACGTATTGCCGGTGACGGTATGTGCGGTATTGTCGCGGTTCGTCCATGTGACGGTTGAACCT
>DATIJK010000045.1:0-33755 GCA_035478715.1 Saccharimonadales bacterium (SeqCode) | reverse complement strand
GCTGCTCTGCCTGTTCTGCCGTGTGGTTACCATCAAATAATACTTCTGGTTCAACAATTGGAACGATGCCGACATCTTGGCAGATTCTTGCGTATCTCGATAGTGTGTAGGTGTTCGCACCAATACATTCGTCTGTTGGGATACCTTCGCCGATAGCAATCACGGCGCGCCATTTGGCGAATTTACCACCGGCACCGGCGTATGTTTCCATCCGTTCCGGCAATCCATCAAGCCCTTGAGTAACTTTCTCGCCGGTAAAGCCTGGCAGATCAACCAATCCTTTATCGACTTTGATTCCCGGAAACACATTTTTTGTTTTCATAAATTCACGGAAAACCTGGCCGCTTTTGGTCGATTGCCAAAACGTTTCGTCAAATAATATGACGCCGCTTAGGTATTGTTCGGCGTCAGGGGTCGTAAATAACAGGTCGCGATATTCTCGGCGCGTTTCCTCGGTGCATTCGACGTTAACCGCCTGGAAACGCTTTTCGCAGCTGGCATTGCTTTCATCTGCCGCTAAAAGACCCTTGCCGGATGCCACCATCGTTTTGGCTACCCGCTCGAGTTCATCTTGATTCATATTTGATGCCCACCGTTTATGATTATTTAACCATTATTGTATCTGCTTATGCATATAACACAAACTATTTCCAGAACATTACTGCGATACCTGCCAACGAAGCCGCTGCCGCGACTGATTTTTCTTTTAAGTGTTTATGCTCTTTGAGTAACCATGCACCAAGTAATACCACAATCATCAAACGGAAATTTGCTGCGACCGTTACTAATCCTACGTTGTTGCTTTTTACTTCAGCAATTACAAAGCAAGCCGCACCGAAACCGCGAAGCGCACCGAAACCGGTGGTCCAAGCGGCAACACGCGGAATCATAAGTAATGCAAGTTTACGGGGCTGCATTATGACTGCCAACGCAACGCTAATGATTAACTGAGTTCCCAACCCGTAAAACAAATATGTGCTTATTGTCATGTCAGACAGCAATGACTTTTCGTTGACTGCTGCAAAGGCAAAGATTATTCCTCCGATGACCGCGTAAAAGCCGCCGGCCATAACTTTACGCCTGACCGCTTTTTTATGCGTGGCGTGCGTTGCAAGTAGCCCATAGCCCACTCCAGATAAAAGTATGATACCGCCGAACAATTGCTGGACCGACAATTTCTCGCTCAAAAATAATATGGCTCCAATAACGGCAAATATCGCATTAACTGATGTGACGATATTTGCAATCGCAACGTCAAAATACGACATCGTCTTGAACACGCAGATATTAAAGAGAGAAAATGCTATGCCTCCGAGAATGAAACGCCACCAATATTCATGGAATGCACTGTGTTGTATAGAACCGAAAAAAGGTAGGAGCAACAAAATTACCGCATACTGCGATATGAATGATCCGGCGCTGATCGTGAAGCTGGCATCGGCAGTTTTTTTATCACGCGCCAAAACTCGCATACAGATCAGGCTGAGCGCGATAAAAACGGTTTGCAGTAATATGGCGAATTGCCAGGTCATTTATATTTTTGTATTTGTTTTTTTAATGTTTATTTTTTATCCATGACTTCGTGAACCGCCAGCCTGATCTGTTTTTCCGTTAATCCGAAATGTTCTAATAATTCGGCAGGCTTACCGGATTCACCGAATCGATCCTTCATGCCGATTCGTTTTATTGGCACAGGGAACTCTTCGCTCAAAAGTTCTGAGACCACGCCACCCAAACCGCCGGCCATCTGGCCTTCTTCGGCCGTTACGACGCATTTGGTTTTACGGACGCTGTCCAGAATAGTGTCTTTATCCAAAGGTTTTATAGTCGGGACATGGACAACTTCAGCTTTTATCCCATCTTTTGAAAGTTTAGCTGCCGCAACCATCGCTTGATACGTCATAGTGCCGGTGGTGATGATTGAAACATCGAATCCAACCCAGTAAACATACGCCTTGCCGATTTCAAACGGCGTGTCTGCAGTTGTAATAATTGGGGTAGCTTCACGGGCTAGTCGCAAATAATTCGGCCGTTTATCTTTTGCCATCGCAAGCGTAGCCTTTTCGGCTTCAAGCGAATCGCCGGGCACGATAACTACCATGTTCGGCAAAACACGCATTATTGCAATATCCTCTAGCAGCTGATGCGTCGCACCGTCGGGTCCGACACTGACACCGGCGTGCGATCCGACAATCTTAACCGGCTGGTCGTTCAGGCAAATCGTCGTCCTGATTTGTTCCCAGCAGCGTCCGGGCGCAAAAGCCGCATAACTGCTGACGAACGGTATTTTCCCCATGGCAGCCAAACCCGACCCAACGGTCACAAGATTCTGCTCTGCGATACCGATTTCGATGAACCGGTCAGGAAATGCTTCTGCAAACACATTAATTTTGGTTGATTCCGTCAGATCAGCACTGGCACCGACGACGCGTTCGTCTTTTTCAGCCGCAGTTTTTAACCCACGCCCAAAACCTGCCCGAATAGGCTCAGTCTTGATATCTTTCGCGAGAACGTCATGCACTAATTTCATGTCGCTCATCAGTCAGCCTCGCTTTGGATTTTGCCTTTTAATGTGCGGAGTTCTTTTAGTGCGACCAAAGCCTGTTCGTGATTTGGCGGCGCGCCGTGCCAGTGGAAATCGTATTCCATGAAATCTACGCCTTTGCCGGGTATCGTATGCGCGATAATACAGACGGGTTTTTCTACGATAGCTTTTGCCATTGCACACGCATCAATTACATCTTCGATGTTGTTACCGTCGATTTCGATGACGTGCCAGCCGAACGCTTCCCATTTTTCCTTCAAATCTTCGAGCGGCATGACTACTTCGGTCGGTCCATCGATCTGAATATTATTCCGGTCAACAATTGCAACGATGTTATTCAAGTGATTTTTGGATGCGAGCATGATCGCTTCCCAGTTATTACCTTCGTCCAGCTCGCCGTCGCCGACAGTCACGTACACCCAACGGTGGTTCTGCTTATTCATACGCAACGCCAGTGCCATGCCGCACGCCTGGCTCAAGCCGCAGCCTAATGGTCCACTGGTATTTTCGAGCCCGGGTAACTTCGTCCGTTCCGGGTGGCCCTGTAAGCGTGAGCCGAGCTGGCGCAACGTCAATAGTTCTTTTCGGTCGAAGTAGCCAGCATGCGCCATCGTAGCATAACGAACGGGGCACGTGTGGCCATTACTCTGGATTAAAATATCGCGTTCATCCCAGTCAGGATTTTTCGGATCGTGTTTCATGATATCGAAATACAACGCCGTATAGATGTCCGCCTGGCCGAGCGAACCGGCCGAATGACCGCTGCCAGCATGCTCGAGCATCTTGATTATGTCTTGCCGAATATCATCGGCTTTCAATTCTAATTCAACGGTCGTCAGCTTCTGCATCTCGCTTATGATTGTACACTATCCTGCTGTAATTCTCCCGTATCCGACAGAACCGCCGCCGCTTGCAACCGCTCGTATGCTTTTGTTGGATCGTCAGAATGTTGAATGTAACCGCCGACATTGGCAACCTCTACGCCGCCAGCGATCAAATCACGGATATTCTTATCATTAACGCCACCGTCCCAGCCAATTTCAATCGACGGTTTTATTGATTTGATAAATTTTATCTTGTTTAACAGAGACATATCGGCGGTACTTCCCCCCTGATAACCCAGATTTCCAGAAAAAATCAGGACGTGATCGGTGAATTCTAGAGCAGGCTGAATGGTTTCGGCCGGTGTCTGCTGGAGCAATGCGATGCCAATTTCTATACCGTGATGATGGACTGTCTCGGCAAAAGACCGAAAGTCGCCTTCGGCTTCTGCATGAACGATGATGAGTTGCGGGCTCAATGCAATAAGTTCGTTCAAGTGCTGCAGCGGCTTCTTATACATCAGGTGCAGGTCGGCACGTACACCGCCCGGCCACCAGATGTCATTGATCGGCACTAACATATTCGGCGTAAAAACTCCATCGCCCAAATCTATATGGACCCTGTGCGCGAACTTAGCAGCCCGTTCCATTTGAATTTGAAACGATTCTGTGTCTTCAACGTCGATAGTCGGGCAGATATCAATCATTATTGCCCCTTACGTCAATTCGTCCATTTCTTTAATCCGGCGTTTGTATCTTGCGGCACCCGCGAATGCAGTTTCTAGGAACGTTTTCGCGATCGACTCAGCATCATCCTGTCTGATATATCGCGCCGGGAGGCATAGCACATTGCTGTCGTCATCATTCCTCGACGCCCGCGCTTCCGTCGTATCCCAGCACAAGCTGGCTCGGATACCTTTATATCGATTCGCGGTCATACACATGCCCTGGCCGCTTCCGCATATCAGGATACCGCGTTCGGCAGGATCGTTGTCGCGTTTGAGTGCAGAAACCACACGCGCTGCAAATTGCGGGAAATCATCTTCGGGATTCAGCTTAGTATCGCCTTCGTCTTCAATTTCATATCCAAGGTGGCGCAAATATCCGGCTAATTTCGCCTTCATTTCGAATCCGTTATGGTCCGCCCCCAGATATATTTTCATTTATCTTTATACCAAAGATTTGCAATTGCCGGCAGTGCAAATAATATAAGCAAAATTCCTACCCAGGCGCAGAAAGAACTTAATCGAAGCGTTGCCGTTGAAAGTTCTCCTTTAATATAATCTGCCGCAAAATATTGCAGGATGAATACTATCCCGACAACGTATAGGTTCTTTGGGTTAATAATGTCCATAGTTCCATCCGTATCTTATTGATGTAATAATCTGCCGACGTCTGCAGTCATTTCGACCAGCCGGTTTGAATAACCCCATTCGTTGTCGTACCAGGCAACGACTTTCAACATATTGCCGCCCACGACTGCCGTAAGTGCAAGATCGACCGTTGCCGAATGACTGTTGCCGATGAAATCACTGCTGACGAGTTCTTCCTCGGTTACCGCCAGAATGCCCTGGAAATACGGTTCAGCGGCAGCTTTCTTAAAGACGTCGTTGACCTCATCGACTGTTACATTCTTTTTAGTAATGATTACGAAATCACTCAGCGATACGACCGGTGTTGGTACGCGGATGCTTAGTCCGCCAAATATACCTTCGAGCGCCGGCAACGCCTTAGCGGCAGCGATGCTCGCACCCGTAGTCGTCGGAACAATGTTTTCAGCGGCGTTGCGGGCTTCGCGTAGATCTTTTGCAGGAGCGTCCTGCAAACGCTGACTGGCAGTATAGCTGTGTACCGTGGTCATCATAGCTTTTTCAATGCCAAACGCTTTTTCGATGACTGCCGCGACCGGAGTTATACAATTTGTCGTACACGATGCGTTTGAAATTATTTCGTGGGTCTGCTTCAGATCTTGCTCATTTACACCGATTACATAAGTATCGTGGTAATGTTCGTGCTTTTCCGGTGCTGACAGTACGACCCGTTTCGCGCCGGCGATAAGATGCATCCGCAAATCGTCATGTTTCGTGAATAAACCTGTTGACTCTATTACAACATCAACATTCATAGCTTTCCATGGCAGTTGCTTAGGATCCTTTACCGCTAAAACTTGCACTTTCGAGCCGTCAACGATTACATTTTGGTCGTCGAAAGACACTTCATGACCGTACGTGCCATAATTGCTATCGTGTTTTAACAAATGCGCCAAAGTTTTTGTGTCAGTCAAATCGTTGATTGCGACGATTTCCAGATCCGTCCGGTCGAATGCGATCTTGAACGCGTTGCGCCCGATGCGGCCAAAACCATTAATTGCCACCCTAGTTTTCATTCTGTACCCTCGTTTAGATATATGTAGATGCCTTTATTGTATAAGCATAAGCCGCTCAAGTGCAAGAATTGTCTCGCTTATATAACATGAAATTTTTGCAACTTTTTAATAACCCGGGCAATATTTTTCAATTTTTCATCTCCAAAATCCACCCATGCGCATTCATTCACCTCAGACATTTGAGCTTTAAGTTTCGAATTACGAGCTCTAAATATGTAGCGAAAGTCGTGATGATAATGAAACGGCTCATCTTTTTCCGGCCGAGCACTATACGGATACGTCACGATATCAAGTGGGATATTTTCAGTCGCGCTTGCGTATGATAGGGATTCGGCAATATTTACTCCAGTTTCTTCAATTGCTTCACGTCGTGCAGCAATTTGAGGATCATTCTCATCATGTTCCCAATGGCCGCCAGGCAAATACCAGTCATCGAAAAATTTATGATGGACGACAAGTAATTTGGTTTTATCTGGTGAAAGCACTATCGCAGCACTAGCAATATGCCCATGAAAGTTCTTTCTGTCATTCAAGCGCTCTCTGATTTTGAGTTGAGTTTTCAGTAATGTTAGATCTTCTGATTCATCATTAAAAATTTTAAGATAGTCGCTAACAATACTATATAAATTGACGCTATTCATCACCGGTCTATGTGATTACCGGTATATTCCGTTAATGAGAGCAGTTCATCCAAATTATTAACTTTAGTGAAAAATGGCCGCAAGTAACTGACGTATGTGCCATTTAAAGTTAACTCACGGATTTTTTCTACCGATTCAAGCCAGACTTCAATTTTTTCACCGCCGTCGAGTTGCTGTTCTTCCTGATCGACGAAATCAGTTGCTAAAAATGTCGCGACGAACCATTCTATTTTTGCCGCTGGCTGGATCACTTCGACTAAACGCCACTGCCCAAACGTCATGCCGGTTTCTTCGCGCATTTCGCGTTTAGCGGCATCAAGCCAATCCTTATCTTCGGCGTCTACCCTGCCGCGTGGCGGAAAAATCTGCGCTGGACGGCCAGGTTGTTCATCTTTTATCAGAACAACCTTATCGTCTTTTACGCCGATAGTTTGAATCGTATCTGACCGCCGGAGCATTTCAAATGTCTGCATTGATCCATCAAACATTTTTTGCGGCCATTGAAACACGTCAAATATCTGCCCCGAAAACACTTTTGCGGCATTTTCAGGAATAAGAATCGAATCGTACGGAATTATTTTCTGCATCTACTTCTTGTAGCGGTCGATGCACTCGCTGATTATTTTTTTCGCTTCTTCTGCATCGCCCCAACCGAGAACTTTGGTTGTCCCGGGCTTTTTCAAATCTTTGTAGTGATTAAAGTGGAATTCTACTTTCTGCTTCCAGCGCTCG
This sequence comes from Saccharimonadales bacterium (SeqCode), assembly GCA_035478715.1. Taxonomy (GTDB): domain Bacteria; phylum Patescibacteriota; class Saccharimonadia; order Saccharimonadales; family UBA4665; genus JAICLK01. Next base: position 26,630 of record DATIJK010000045.1, on the reverse strand, counting down.
CCAAGATCATCCAATGATTTGATTGAATCACCGGTATTTCGATCGTCTGCCGGAACGACGACTATTTTGTAATCCATTTCGCCGTCGTCTTCGAAATTCATGATGCCGACTATATTTGCTTCGAGCCAGACGCCGGTCGGAATCGGCTCATCGCACACAACTAGTGTATCGAGTTCATCGCCATCTTCATCCAGTGTTTGCGGGATAAATCCGTAGTTGCAAGGTTTTGCAAATATGTCAGGTTCGACACGGTCGATCATGAACGCGGCACGCTTTCGGTCCCATTCGATTTTCAAATGTGATCCTTCTGATATTTCAACCACGGTGTTAACGTTTCCGTTTTTCCAGTCGCCCGGATCAAGCACTTTATTAAAATCTGCCATCTGTCACAACTCCTTTCAGGTGATATAGCTTATCTTCAAATTTATTGTACACTTATACGTGACATGACAAAAATTATCGGGCACCGCGGGGCCGCCGGCCTTGAGCTTGAAAATACCCGCGCGAGCCTGTTGGCTGCGATGAACTATGGCGTCGATATGATCGAGTTCGATGCCAGATTAACTGCAGACGACAAACTTGTTGTGATTCATGACCCTGTCACCAGTAATGTTTCGGCAACAAAAGTTGTTGTTCATGAAAAGACACTGGACGAGCTTAAAAGTTTTGCACTGCATAATGGCGAAGAATTGCTGAGTCTCGACGAAGCACTCGACATAATTGGTGATCTACCGGTAATAATTGATATAAAGGAAAACGGCAGTGCTGATGAGCTTCTGCTGGCCATGGAAAGGCATCCGGAAGCCGATATCAGCATTGCGTCGCGCAAATTAGAAGAACTACGGAAAATCCGGCGAATCATGCCGGAACTCCCGGTATATGCACTGACTTATTTTTCGCCGATCGAAGTCCTGCATTTCGCCCGAAGCATCCATGCAACCGGTGTCGGCCTGAATAAATGGCTCATGAATCCGATCGCCTATCTTATGGCCAGAAGATATAACCTTGAAATATATGTTTATACCGTGAACAACCGGTTTATCGCACGGTTCATGAAAATGTTTTACCCGAAAATTCACATCTGTACAAACCGCCCTGAGCGGTTTTTTAAAAAATAGCTGTCCGCATGCCGCTTTGTCAGTAATCGATCAATACTGTATGCTTTAGTTCGAATGTGGAGCGTGCAAACATTGTGAAAGCTTATCTTGAAGATTCCAACCAAATCATGCCCGGGGTCGTTGAATTTCGTTTCCAACCTGAGCAGAAAATACGGTTTGATGCCGGCCAATTTATCGCAGTAACAATACCGCACTCAAATATGGATGATCGCGGCGATATGCGCGAATTCAGCATCAGCAGCGCTCCAGATGATGCTTGTATTGAAATCACTGCAAGCTATGTTAGTAAAAAAAGCAGTACGTATAAATCAGCCTTGCTGCAATTGAAGCGAGGAGACATCGTATATCTTGGTGAACCGATGGGCGATTTTGTTTTACCCAAAGACAGTAGCATACCGCTTATTTTCGTGGGTGCAGGAATAGGTGTGACGCCGTATAAAAGCATCGTTAAGTGGCTCAAATCTCGCGGTGAGCGGCGCGATATACGACTGATCTATAGTGCGAGTACACCGGCAGGATTTTTGTACGAGCAACTTTGGCGAGATTACGGTGTTGATTACATACGGATGTTAACCAGATATTCGGACGGTTGGAACGGGCTGTCTGGGCGTCTTACGCCAGCTAGAATCATAAAACTTGCAAATTCCTTTGCAGCTGAAAGACAGTCCTCCCAAAATGGACTGATATATTTGGCGGGGCCGCAATCATTGATAGAGCCGCTCTTTGACGGATTACTTGCAGCGGGTATACCGCGCAGCCAACTTTTACTCGATTATTTTCCTGGCTATTAGTACAAACGCTCTTCTGCTACCGGCACACCGGCTAATTCTTCGTCTGCTTCACTGACCGGTACCAATTTACCCTCGAGGAATTCACGAATTATCAATGCGGCAGTGGCACCTTCGCCAACTGCGGTCGCAATCTGCATCGTGGCGCCGGATCTGACATCGCCGGCAGCGAAAACGCCTGTCATGTTGGTCTGCAGGTGTTTATCAGTGATAACCAAGCCGATGGGGTCGAGTTTTATACCAGACGTCTTTAAAAAATCAGTGTTCGGGCTCAAACCAACAAAAACGAAAACTCCGTCGGTCGGAAATTCTACTTTTTTATTGGTTTTCTTATCTGTACCGACTACTTTTATAACCGATCCAGCTTCGCCGACAATTTCGTCAGTCGTGGTTTGCAGATGAACGGTAATCTTACCTGCTTTTACAGCTGCATCAAGATCGCGCTGGAGCACGTCAGAAGCCCGCAATTCGCTCCGGACAAGCATGTCAATGTGGGTTGCATATCGTGTCAAAAATAAGCTTTCCTGGACCGCTGAATTACCGCCGCCAACAACTATAAGGCGTTTATCGCGATAAAACGCGCCGTCACACGTGGCACAATAGTGAACTCCGCGGGCATAGTACTCTTTTTCGCCGGGTACGCCGATCTTTTTGTAATCGCTGCCGGTCGCGACCAAGACCGCTTTGGCATATATATCGCCATCGGTCGTTTCCAGTTTTTTCAATTTGCCTTCGTCGATGATCTTCGTGACTTCACCAAGTTCGATTTTTGCACCGAATCGTTCGGCTTGCCCTTGCAATTCATCCGACAATTTGAGTCCTGTGATACCATTGACAAAGCCCGGATAATTATCGATCTGATCGGTGACCGCGGCTAAACCGCCGACAACGGCGCGTTCGTATAAAACTGTTTCAATATCCTCACGGGTAGTATAAATAGCCGCGCTCAGAGAAGCTGGCCCGGCGCCAATCATAACAACATCGTGAACCTTCTTGTCGTTCATAAACCTTCAAATCCCCTATGATTATCTAACTATTTTAGCACTACTTTACAAATTGCAGTATCACGATAGAACAGATTGACTATTTAAAACATTTATGCTAATATAAGGTTCTAATTTTGGTGTTTTAACATGGCAGCAGTCATCGAAGAAGTAAGAGCAGAAGAACAACAGGTCCAAGTACCTGAATTAATACTGGACGACCAATACCGGGAAGTGGTAATTGCGGCTATGGCATGCAGCAATGAAGTTGCTGATGCGCATATGTGGCGCACGAATGTCGGGCACTATTTATCTCGAGATCGGCAATATTCAGCTGATGAATTGTCGTATGGTCAAATGGCATTGCATGGATATGATGAAAAGATTGAAAATTCTCGTGACAGATTTATAAATACGTATAGTGACTGGTGGTATATAAACCGTAGTAAACTGTCGCTGGAGCAGCGTCAGCGGTTCCTTGACTGCGCCGGGGAGGCGCTCGGTAACGGTGTGGCCGCGTGGGCATATTTTGGCAGCGCCGAACTCCCTCAGCAACGACCCGCTCCAGAAAAAGACAAGGGCGACGCTTGGGATGATAAACATATAATGGGTACAATCACAAATGGCTTAATGAAAGCAGTACGAACTCTGCGGTTAAGACGACGTCGACCGAGTGACGAAAGTCCCGAACAAAATGCCGATCAAATCACAGCCGCTCTAGCCTCCGTCCAAGAAACCATAGACAACGCAGAAGCTGAAATTGTTGTGTTCGACGCAATCCCAGCTCAGGTTGATTCAGCCGCAGATGCAAATCAACTGGCCGGTGCGTCTACTGCAGTCAGTGAAGCTCATAGTGCAGGCTCGCTTGGAGACCTTGGCCAACCGGTGCTTGCATTGGATTTGGAAGCGGCTTCACGTGGCAATTTAGATAATCATGGACTGGTTGTGGCACTTGAAGAATTGTTGGGACCGCGATTAACCGCGGAAGAAGTCGCAGCCAGAGATCTGATGCCCGGCAGATTAATGCGTTTTTTCGCAGGCCCGGAACCTTACAGGAGTCAGCGCGAAAAAAAATATGTTAAATTAGGTGCCGCATGCATCGGCACGTTTATCGCTGGCTTATGGATTGCCGCCGGCGCAGTGGAGGCACGTGGCTATATCATTGGTCTCAGCCATCATTTCGCCATGCTTGGAACACACCCCGATGTACATTCCATACCGGTTTCCGGCGGAAATGCAAATGTAACTGCTCCTTTATCACATAATTTGATTGAGCAGTTACCGACCGACCCACCTCGGCAGCCACATCTGCGCATGAGGGACATTAAGCCGGGAGAGAGTGTTTACTCAGCTTTGAAATACGCAGGTATGCGTGCGCAGGACATCATGGTTAATTTAAAAGATGCCATCGTCAAATCCGGTTTGCCGTATCATGAACATGGTACCGGCGCGAATGAATGGTTCAGCGTCGATGGTGATTCCACGACTAAAGGGATCTTAAGCAAAGTCGGCAATTTCCTAAGTTGGAAAAAACGTTAAAAAGTAAGCATCTAGACTTAGGCTATAGCGGGTGCAAGTTTGGATAGGTTGTAGCCAACGACTACGTTGCGGCTATCGTCGTGTTTTGTTACAACTGTAATCGGGACAGTTAGAGCGCCGCTAAGGGCTAGGGCCTCGGCTTGGCGTTCGGGCTGCTCATCGAGATTGACAATCTCGTACGACAAACCTTTTGCGCCCAGGAATTTCTTCACCATGCCGCAGTACGCGCATGTATTGGTTGTGAAGATTGTTATATTTTTGACCATGATGCCCCCTCGTTATATTGGTATCTTTTGGTTTTTGAAGTAATTAACGTAAGCGTAAAATATATTTTATATGGTGCTTGGGATAAATTCAAGACGCTATATATTGTGCTTTTTACGCCAAATATGAACAATTGCTAGCTAACCGCCGATTTTTAACAGCGTGATATCGAATACCAAAGGAGCGTTTGCGGGTATACCGGATCCCGACGGCGGATTGGCACCATATGCCTGGTCAGCCGGAATCAATAGGCGGCGCGTGCCCCCGATTTTCATACCTGGAATGCCGTCCTGCCAACCTTTGATGACACTGTTTAAATCAAGCGACGCCGGCTGACCGGTATCCGTAGTACTCTGGAATATCGTCCCCGTGCTTGCGACGGCTCCCGTGTACAACACCGTGACTTTGTCACCGGCTTTCGCCGCTTGGCCACTGCCGGCCTTTGTATCGGTAATTTTTAAGGCTTTGACATCATTTGTTGGTGTAAAGTTTGTCATTTGAGTTCCTTGCACTGTTTTCTTCTCCGCTGATTTTACATCTGTTTGGTTAGTATTATGCTTAGTGGTGATCGCCTGTACGATTACCATGATACTTAAGCCCGATGCTAATGCAAAGAAGAATAGCGCAATACATAACGCTATAATGCGGTCACGTTTCCGTGTAGCCATAGAATGTTCCCTCCAGTATTTTGGTCAATTATACCAACTTAATGTACATACGACTACCCCGCAATGTCGAATTGCTTCAGCTTCTTTTTAGTAGCTTCGCTTTGGCCTTGTTGCAGCTTCAACAGTTCGGCGTAAATACCACCGGATTTTGCCAATTTTGCAGGCGAACCGACCTCATCGACTTTGCCATTGCGTAAAGTAACTATCTGGTCGACGTTTTGGATAGTGCTCAATCGATGCGCAATTATCATCGTGGTTCGGCCCTTCATTAGATGTTCAAGTGCCTCCTGGACCATGCGTTCGCTGCGACTGTCGAGACTTGAGGTCGCTTCGTCCAGGATTAAAATCGGGGCATCTTTTAACAGTGCACGGGCGATAGCGATACGTTGTTTCTGACCGCCAGACAACTTCAATCCGCGCTCACCAATCTCGGTGTTATATCCTTTATCAAATTTGTTGATGAACTCATGCGCATTAGCCGCTTTCGCCGCAGCAATTATGTCTTTATCTTTGGCTTTCGGGAATGCGTATGCGATGTTTTCTTTAATAGTTCCGCTGAAAAGCGCGGGTTCCTGGAATACCACGCCTATTTGACTCCGCAAACTGGATTGGGTAACTTGCGTTATGTCTTGGCCGTCAATAAGAATTGTGCCTGAATTCGGTTCGTACAATCGCAGCAGCAGATTCGAAATAGTTGTCTTGCCTTCACCGCTTTCACCGACCAGGGCAACTTTACTGTCTGGTGCAACGTTGAAACTCAGCCCTTTCAATACGTTCTTTTCGTCGTAAGCAAACGTAACATTTTCAAACACGATGCTGCCTCTTGCGACATGCAATACCGGTGCATTCTTGATATCCATTTGCTCAGGAACTTCATCCATGACAGCGAAGTAATCTTTGCTATTAGCCGTTGCCCGTTGCGTGCGATCAACCAAGAAACTGATGCTGAAGATTGGTATTCGGATCTGCGCGGCGTACTGTAATAGCAAAACCATGGTTCCAATGCCAGTCGCGTGCGGACCGCTTATCGGGCCGTATGCACCCCGAGCTGTTTCTACGAATACATAAAAGAATACACCAAAAAATATTACCGCTAAAACGCTGCGACGAATATTGTCTTGGCGGTGCCAATACTTGCTTTGCGGATCGACGACTTTCGCTGCATGATCGAGCTTTCGGTCGAAGAATTTGATTTCCCGAACTTCCTGCATGAAACTTTTAACGACCTTGACTTGGCCGACGCTTTCGGCGAAGCGACCACTCGCAATATCTAGATCCTGATTGATTTCTTTTTGGTAGTTTTGCCACTTTTTGCTGGTCTTGGCGGTCAAGCCTATAAAAACCGGATAGAGCAGACCAAGCATCACCGCAACTTGCCACGAATAAAACGCGACAATTATTAATGTAAATATCGTACTGAAAATAAATTGCAAAAAGTTGTTGCTGAACATCTGTACCCAGTCGCCGATATCCTGGATACCACGATTCATGCGGTTGATGATTGTACCTGTCAACTCTGTATCAAAGTATTTTTGCGGTAGTTTCAGAATATGTCCGTAATAGCGTTCGCTCAGGTACTTTTTGAGTTTTATCGCAAGCAGATCGCCCCAATACCCGCTGATATTACTAAAGAAAGTCTGCCCGATATCCGTAAGAAAAATGAGGAATGCATAGAATGCCACGACTTTGACATCCGGATGACCACCTTGAACGGTAGATGTGATCGTGTCGATTGCCGCTTTGGTCAGCAGCGGCACTAGCTGGCTCATCGCTGCCAGCAAAATCGTAAATATCGCTATTCCGATGTAATAACGCTTTAGACTCGAAGTAAATTTAATAATCCGCCAAATGTCGCTCATTACCATATATTATAAGGTTAATGCTCATATTCTTAAAGTGTTGTGAATTAACATAAGCGGTATATACTTTGATTGATATGGACGATAACGCCCAAAAAACTGCCGGACAGGGTGATCTGGATCGATGGAAAGGCCATACCAAGAACATCCAACCGGATTCGGGCTTCGAATCAGAGGTCAAAGCTGCAGCGTTGCCTGCAAAGCAACAAGCCGATCGTGCTGCCGAAATTACCCGGGAAAATATGGCAAGTGCGCAACAAAAACCAGATGATAAGCCGCCGCAACCTGCCATGCCGACAGGAACTGCAAATTCCGTGTATCCGGACGCTGACCGCGGTGTCACATCATCCCAATCCCAAACACCGCGTTTTAATTTTGATGATGTTGAAGCTCCAGAAGGTTTAGGTGTTCCGGCAAAGAAAAAGTCGTTCCTAAGAAAAATTTTCGGCCGCTAAAACGGCGATTCGTACGTATCACGCACCGCGTGGTGCTGTTCCGCCCGATCAAATTCATAGATGTCGTGTTCTTTGAGATACCGATAATTTATTTCAAACGCTATTTCAAAATAATCGCCGTCCATCGTTCTGAACTTTATCTTCACTTCTCGTTCGCGGTTGCTTTTCATACAATGGCCGTTATAAACAGAATACTGCTGCTCTTGGTGCGGCCGCAAATCGTCCCGGATCCGACGCTCATGTCCGCAAACTTTAATGTTCTCAATCCAAAGCTGGATGTTTGTTGGGTTATATATCCGGAAATAGACCTCTACGTCGTCACCACGATAATGATTATCAATGCGTCGTATCTGTAATTTTGGGAATGTATCTTCCCTGCCCTTGATAATTCCATTCGCGTTTGGCTGGCCAGGTACTTTTGCGAATGGATCTATAGGGGCGGCGGGTTGTGCCGATTGATCTGATGGATTTAGGCTGCCGGGGTCTTCCCCAGTTTGATATTGCTTAATATCGGGATCGTCCGGGTCATAAATCGGCTTACCCGCCATCATCCTTCCAAACCCAGTCCAAAAATTCGGCATCGCAATCTCCCTATTTTCTACTACCATAATACGCTAGCATGTCCGTAAGTGCTATTGCTGTGGCAATTCATACGGTTATATAATTGCAGCAAATGTGGTTATTTTACGCGTTGCTATCCGGGCTCCTTTTTACCGGCGAAATACTGATTACCCGCCACGTGCTTCGCAGCGGAAAAGATGCGTGGGCATATTCATTTTATTTCAGTTTTATCGGTGCAGTTATTAGCCTTCCGTTCATGCTCGTAGATCCAACCATCCCAAGGTCCATATCGGCTTGGCTGCTTGCGTTAGTTGTCGGATTGCTGATTGTCGGTAATAATCTGCTCGCGTTCAAGTCTAATAATATTCTTGAAGTCTCATTGAGCGGAGCGATCAACAAATTTAGACTTGTCTGGGTTTTTGCCTTCAGCATTCTGATATTAGGAACACCTTTTTCATGGATGAAGCTTGCGGGGACGATTTTAACGGTAGCAGCCGGAATAATTATTATTCATAGATTCAAACGGCCGCAGTCGAATACCGGCGTCGTCTACGCACTTGGTTCTACGGTATTTATTGCCGCGATAATTATCTTATATAAATACTTGCTAAAATCATTTAACGCGCCAAGTATGACGTTTTTTGCAACTTTTTTGATTCCAACGATAATAAATTTTTCAACTATGCCTAATTCTGTTGAGCGCATTAAGAAAATTTATAAATTGGATGGCAAAATGGTCATTATCGCGTGCGCACTCGGGGCGTTCGCCAACTTAGCATTAAATAAAAGTCTTTCGCTTGGGGAGGCTACGAGTGTGCTTGTTATAAGTGAAGTATTTCTAATACTAACCTTGGTAGGTGAACATGTTTTCTTGAAAGAAAAAGAACAGGTTTGGATTAAATTTGCCGCCGTAATTCTCGCTACCTCCGGCGCAATCCTCATCAGAATTTCAAGCTGACCTGAAATAAATTTGACTGTTATGTTAAAAATATAATAGCTTTTTGACATTGCAAATCTTATAAATTGCTTTGGTACTTTCTATTTTTATTTATTATGCGCACTTATTTTGGAAATCAATACCCAGTCCGTCAAAACCCGCATCGCGACGGAAGTCGAAGATATAGGCCAGAAACCCACATGGAACCTGGTGCTGCATTAGATTGTGTACGTGGCGTTCATCAAGGATATTATTTATCCATGTCAAGGCGTGTTATTCAACATATGGGGTACGCAAGGGATATACTCGGAATCCTACGGCCGCGCTCATTACGAGATAAAACAGCCTATGCAGCCGTCATTTCTGCGGTTGCTGGCACGGTTGCGATGGGTGTATCAATACCTGCCGCCGACCGTCAAGCCGATGCCGCACGTAATTCCCGCAGTTATGTCGAACAACTCTACCACTTAGACCAAGAACATACGGACCGTATTAAAGCGGCACTCGGTGTGCTGGCAGATTTTGGCGCATTGAGTATCGGAGCACTTGCTGCCGCAATGGGAAACGAAAGAAATGAGCTTGAGACAGGTGATAGATTGCAATTTCCAGCAGTAACTACCGGTGCGCCCCCAAATCCCAGTACGTATGTACTTGTGATGAGGAACATTGCAAACAGAAATAGTTAAAATTCCGTTTTTAAGTGACAGTAAACTCTAAAAATTATCATTATTCCCACTCAATAGTGGCTGGCGGTTTTGTAGTGATTTCGTACACGACGCGGTTAATGCCGCGGACTTCGCTGACAATCCTGCTTGAAATTTTGGCCAATAGATCGTACGGCAGTCTTGCCCAATCGGCCGTCATAACATCACGTGAGGTAAATGCTTTTACGACTGCGGCATTTTCGTACGTACGGCCGTCCCCCATCACGCCTACGGATTTTACAGGTAATAATACGGCGAAATACTGATAAAGTTGATTGCGGACTTCTGGCAAGTTTTCTATTTCGCTGCAGACGATTGCATCGGCTTCTTGTAATATCCTTATGCGGTCTTCGTTTATTTCCCCGACGACACGGACCCCAAGTCCCGGACCTGGGAAGGGCTGTCGTTTTACAATTTTTTCGGATAAACCAAGCGAGGCTCCAAGGGCGCGGACTTCATCTTTGAAAAGTTCTTTCAATGGTTCGATCAACTTCAGCCCCATTTTTTCGGGTAAACCACCAACGTTATGATGGGATTTTATCGTGGCAGACGGACCTTTTTGCGACATCGATGTTATACGGTCTGGGTATAATGTGCCTTGGACTAAAAATTTTACGTTTTTAACTTTGCGGGCTTCTTCTTCGAATATCGCAATGAACTCTGCGCCGATTATCTTCCGTTTTTGTTCTGGGTCCGTGACTCCGGCTAGTTTTGCATAAAATCGCTGGGCGGCTCGGATCGGTTTGATGTTCAGCCCTAATCCATCGTACATTTCCAACACTTCTTCATACTCGTTTTTCCGGAGAAGCCCTGTATCTACGAAGATGCACGTCTGCTGTTTGCCGATAGCCTTGTCTACTAGAGTCGCTGCAACCGACGAATCCACACCGCCGGATAGTGCGCAGATGACATTACAATCGCCAACTAACTTTTTTATCTCTGTTACTTGCGTATCAATAAGCGATTCTGGCTGCCAATCACGCTTGAAACCGCAGATACCCAGGAAATTGCCAAGCATTTCATTGCCCCGTTCGGTCTGCACGACTTCAAGATGGAATTGGGTTCCAAATAGATTCTTATCTGAATCTTCAATGGCAGCTATCAAATTCCCGCTTTTTGCAACAAGTTCGAATCCCTCAGGTACCGTAGAAACGTGTGTTCCATGGCTCATCCAAACCGTCGATCCATCACAATCTTTCGTGATCAGTTTGCTTTTACTTTCGACTTTAATGGACGCCCTGCCATATTCCCTTGTTTTTGCATCTTCAACCTTGCCGCCAAAGTGTTGCGCCATCAATTGCATACCATAACAGACTCCAAGTATCGGCAACCCAAGATCAAAAATTGCTTCATCAACCTTTGGTGCATCGTCATCGAACACTGAACTTGGACCGCCCGATAGAATGATTCCAAGCGGTTTGTGCTTTTTGATTTCTTCCAGAGATGTTTCCGGCGACAGGATTTCACTAAATACGCCGAGTTCGCGTGCTAACCGGGCAATTAACTGGGTGTACTGCGAACCATAATCCAAAATTACGAGCGTTTCGTTTTCCACTACTGGTAGTTTCCTCCGCCATTGGTTACAAATAGGTCGTGTGGGTGGCTTTCTGTTAGAGATGCCTGGGTGATCTGCATGAATTGGGCCGTATCCCATAATTCTGGAATTGTTTTTGACCCGACATAGTAGAAGCCTGATTTTACGCCGCCGAGCATCTGAGCCACGAAATCAGCAACGCTGGTGCTTGCCGGCACCAATCCTTCGACACCTTCGGCAACCAAAACATCCTTTTGTGTATAGCTTTTGCCATGGAATTCATCTTCTGAGCTGATTTCCATGCCGTGCTTCATCGCTCCGACAGAGCCCATCCCGCGATATGATTTGAACGCATATTTTTCCGCGCCATTTAAGATACTTTTAAACCGCGCCGGTACTTCTTCGGGTTTGAGATAAGTAACATCGCCGGGAGATTCGGTTGTTTCTGCGAACTTACGGCCCATCATGACTGTAGACGCACCGGCAGCCAACGCTTTGACGATATCGCCAGAATAGTTGATGCCTCCATCTGCAATTATAGGGACTCCGGCTGTTTTTCCGGCCTTAACCGTATCAATGATCGCCGTCAGCTGCGGTACACCCATTCCAGATACGAGGCGAGTGGTACAAATTGCACCAGGACCCATTCCAACGCGAATACCATCGGCACCTGCATCGATAAGTACTTGGGCGCCATCCGTCGTGGCGACATTCCCAGCGATCACATCAACTTTGAATTTCGATTTGATGTATTTGGTTGTATCGATAACTTGCTTCGCGTGGCCGTGAGCGGAATCTACAATGATCGCGTCAACGCCAGCTGCGACGAGTTTTTCAACACGCTCTTCAAATCCACTGCTTGATCCGACTGCCGCACCAACGAGCAATCCGGCATCTTTGACTTTTTTGACTTCGGCAGCCTGTTCGTCGATAGTCAAATTACGATGGATAAATCCGATACCGCCAGCTTTTGCTAGCGCAATAGCCAGTCCTGATTCAGTAACCGTGTCCATCGGCGCAGAAACCAGCGGAGCTTCGAGCTTGATATTTTTAGTAAGATTAGTTGATAAAGATATCTCATTACGAGAAAACCCCGCATAGCGGGGCCGCAATAAGACGTCATCGAAAGTTAAAGCTGTTGTAAATTGAACGTCCATATATTATTCTACCCCGAAATTGCTGTTTTTGTCAAAACAATCCGCTTATTTTAATACTCTGATTTTTGAAAAATTTTTACCCGCCAGTCCATCAATATTTACATCCTCCCAATCAAATTTGGCCGCGGCTAATTGTTTTGGCGTTATTACTAACTCGGTAAATTTATCATCAGATCGCTCGAGCGCACCTACTCCAGCCCAAAATTTTGCAAGGGATTTTTTCGTACTACCGAGCGCGATGCAGCCTGTATATGGTGTCGGCGAAACACTAATTAGGCTTTTTTCTTCCTCAGCAAAAAGTTTTTGGAGTGATCTAGTCTTGAAAATCGCTTGATGCTCAAGTTCAACTTTCTCACGCCACATTGGGTCATCTGATTGCCCCGGCTTTAACCTTACATTAAGTTCGGTTGCAACATGCTGTTCAGGGCTCATTACTGGAAGTTTTCCATTGCTTTCTTTTAACATTTTTTCTTTTATAGCTTCAATTTCTGCATAGTAATCCACATGATTCTTATATTCCTCTGCATGCTGATGGTATGTTAATTCAATATTATTTGGCAAATATTGCTTAAGCCAATCGATTAACTGATTAAACGACTTTGTATAACTTTCTGTTTCCGAATATGGCACATTATTTAGCCGCTCAACGGATATGTTTTGAGAATAAAACATAAACTTGGCCCCTGGGCTATAAAAACTGGTTACCGACCTTAAATAATTGACGTAATACATTACAACAAATAGTTCTGCCCAATCGATTTCGGGTGCCTCATCAAAGCGCCACAGCTTATTGCCACCAAAAAGCGTGTAAAAAGTTATCGGCTCGTTACTAGTAACAGAGTTATGAATGACAGTTTTAGCGTTTTTTATCGCGACATCATCTGCCTTCAATTTGCGGAATTTTTTAGACATGACTTTCGCATAAATAGTATCTTCTAACGAATCGCTAGAGATATGCTTTATTTCTTCAGATTCGCTCAGACTTTGAAGTTTTGCTGTGATATACTCTTGTGCTGTCATAATAATTGGAGATGCGAGGTAGACATTATCCTACCGTTACAGCTTTGCAAGCTGCCGCCTATTCTCGGCCATCGCATCGAGCGCAATTATATACTCTTCAAAGATAATGTTGCAATAAATTACCAGCCGCCACCGCCACCGCCGCCTCCTCCACCGCCACCACCGCCGCCTCCTCCGAAGCCGCTGCCTCCGGAGCTGCTTGGAGCGCTGAAACTGCCGTTTACAGCCGGGGCGAATCCGCTGTTTAGCGATCCGATTAGATAACCTGTGTTAAATGCCGTGTAATTTCCGGCGTACCAATCGGGCGGTGCTGTGTAGATATTTTCGAACTTTTTAGCCCATTGGTTTTCAACTTTTAAAACGATTGCGTAGGGTAATAATTTTTCGAATAGTTCTACGGTTTGTTTTGGCGCATCAGATTTTTCAACGTATGGAGCATCTGGGCTCTGCAACTTGGCAATCCGGTCTTTTTCGGCTATATCCATGTACATTTTAAGGCCCAGGATATGTTCCTTAGCTTCGACACCTTTAGCAGTTCGTGCCGATAAATGGTGATAGAAAACAACCGCCAGAACGATGCCGATTACAAGTCCGAATATAAACGCGATGGGAAAATCTTTCGCAAATGAAAATACAATCCAACCAATGACAAATATGCCGCCGACGGAACCGGTGACATATTTTGAGGCGCCCGGCTTGAAATAGCCGCGTTTGGTCAGCGAGTCATCCATCCGTTTTTTGATGGTCGTGGCGGTTGTATACAATTTATGTGCCGAATTTGATATATCTATCGATGAATCGTCTCCGGTGGACCCGAACAACGCGCCCATGATGCTCGTTTCCCATTCGTCCAGTCCGCTCCAGTCTTTATTTAAAAGCTCTAGCGTATACGATTTCTTTTTCATGACAAGCATTTTTTTGCTGTCATTTTCGATGATTTTCAGGTATTCCCTAATCGCAAGGTCGATGATTGTGGCCGTTATATCTCGGTAATCTACTGCAAAATCAATGATTGCGCCGACTTCGATCGGTTTCAATCCATCAGGCGCATCATACTCTGGGATGATTGTACCGCGACCTTTGGCGTCACGGCCTTTTAACATCCAAATCGCAAAACCGCCCCCACCCAGCAGGATGAATGGTGCGAAAAACTCAATCAACGGACGATGATAATCTTTTGCATAATCAGTCCAGCCATAAGGGTGAAAATAACCTTTTTGAAACCCTGCAACGATGGTTAGAGTTTCATCAGGCGATAAGTTAAACGCGTTTGATCTGATTTCGTTCGGCTGAACCGTAATATCACAAAGATGGCTCGTCGAACCAGAGCTAAAATTGCCTGTAAAGCATTTTGGATTTTGCTCCCACAGTTTCAGACCATTGGGCAAATGGATTGTGGCATGAACCGCCAACGTGTTTTGATCCCACTGGTCGCCGTTGATGTCCCAATAAAGTTCATCGTGGTCATTATAATATGTGATGACATTTTGTTCCGTGTACCTGATTGTATATTTTTGTAATCCAGTAATCGTATGGTTCGGATCGCCGATTTTCAGCACCAGATTCCCATTTGAAGTACTTGAAGTGAACTGCGAAGGTGCGCCAGTTGTAGAAGTGATGCTGTTGATATGCACTTGCAGCGGATGATTTTTGTACGTGTCTGGAATAGCCCTGAGAATACCGTGATTGAAATCCGTATAATTAACAGAAATATTCTCGACGACTTCCATCTGACCCTGGGGATCTTTGTTGCTCAAATAGTAGTCAGCCGTAAAATCAGTGATCGTAAAGTCGTTCACACTTGCAGATGCGGGTCTGGTAAATGCTAAACCAGCCGCGATGGCCAACGGCACTACTAATAATACAAGCAGTTTTTTGATTTTAGATCCTTTCAGCCCCGAACTTTTCTTTGGCGTTCATTGCAATATTTTCGAGTAATTTGTTTACTTCTGCATCAGTCAAAGTCCGCTGATAATCAGCAATTTCCAGCCGCAGTGTAATATTTTTGTAACTAAGATTATCCGCTTTTTGGAAAATATTGAGCGGCTCCACATGCAGGCTAGCATCAGGGTGGGCAGATATAGCCGATTCATTTATGACTGCGAACAACTCTGCGAATGTTATGTTTGAACTTACTTTTAATGTAATATCTTGCGTAACTTTTGGGAAACGTGAAAGCGGTGTGTACTTTGCATCGTTTGATCCGCTTGCCAGCAACGGTGCAAGCCCAAGTTCGAATCCTGCACAGAATTCCGGCAGTTTCAAAGCCCTTCGGACTGAAGATTTGTACTCACCGATTCTTCCCAATATTTCGTCATGTACTTTTACTATTGCCGAGCGGCTGGCATCGTAGTAGGTAGCAGCTTGATCAGTATCATTTTCTGCAAATGGTTCGAACGAAACCTGGTTGTCCAGCCCAAATCTTGTCAGTAAGTTCATCAGGTATTTTTTCGCTTGGTAATAAGGCGTTCCAGAATAATTTTTCGCAAACTTTGCGTCAGTTGCGAACACAAAAGAAACACGTTCAAATTCTTTCGGCAGACCTTCATCGTCTGCCTGGCTTTTACTATGCGCTTTGCCAATCTCATATAAAGCAAATTCACCAAAACCCAATTTGATGTTTGCATGGATTTTTTCCAGCAAGCTGGGCGTTAAACTCAACCGATAATACTGTAGGTCGGGGCTGAGCGCGTTTGCCAATTGAAAAGCTTGATTCTTATCTTGTCCGGCTTTGTTGAGTAAATTGCCGTGAACGAAACTATAGGTAAGTACCTCATTGGCGCCGGCGTCGCTTAATACATCTCTAACTTCTGATTTCAGATCGATCATTTTATTCCGCAGCGCAGGTGTCAGATCGCGCTTTGGCAAATCCAACGGCAAATGATCGTAACCATATAGCCGGCCGACTTCTTCGACGATATCTTCCGGTATTTCGATATCTGTCCGCCAGAATGGTGCTTTGATAGTTAGATCATCGCCAATCGATTCGACTGTAAATTCTACGTTTTCGAGTAATTTCTTGATTTCATCAGCGTTTAGATTAAGACCGAGTCGCACATTTATAAAATCGACCGAAACAGAGACAGGCGGATGAACCGATCCGCGTTGAACAACTTCTGCAGGCAACCTGATGTCATCAAAAAGTTCGCTAGCAACTTTGCCGCTGGCGTTTTTACGGATTTCGTTGACTATCTTTGCAACGATGGCTTTGTTTTGCAGCGGGCTCTGACCTTTGGTAAACCTAGTTACTGCATCAGTGAAGATTCCATATTCCATCGATGTACGGCGCATTTGGTACATGTCCCATGTGGCAGCTTCGATGATGATGTTTTTCGTGTCGTCACCGACTTCGGTATTGGATCCGCCGATCGCACCGCCGACACATGCTAAAGCTTTATCGGTCGCAACCATCATTGTATTGGCGTTCGGTTCGATCGTCTTGCCATTTAACAGTTCAATTTTTTCGCCCTGTTTGGGATGCCGCACGATCAATCGGGCATTTGGCCCATCGGAGAGTGCTTTGACCTTGTCATAATCATATATATGTATCGGTTGGCCGGTGTTGAGCATGAAATAATTGGAATAATCGACGATGATGTTTATTGGACGCATCCCAACTGACGATAGCAGCGCCATCAGCCAGACCGGACTTTGTTTTAGTTCAACATCGCGCATCGTTATCGCGGTGAAACGAGGGACCAATTCTGGAATTTCATTTACGACTTCAAGTGGCAACGGATCGGCTTCGACAGCAGGAATTTCCGGATTTAACGTGTACCACTCAGCGCTTTTGTATGATTGCTGCTGGATGCCGGCAAGTTCGCGTGCGATACCGATAAAACCAAAACAATCAGGTCGGTGCGTGAACATCTTGTTTTCGATATCGATGACCTTTTCATCGGTAAGATTCGCGAGTTCTGCAAAATCGTCACCCGGCTTGGCGTCTTCATGAATTTCCAGGATTCCCTCATGGCTATCACCCAGCGCAAGTTCTTTTGCGCTTGCCAACATGCCATGGCTCATTGCCCCGCGCATGTTGCGCGATTCGAGTACGAAAGGGTCCTTGTCTGCGGATGCTGGTACCGTAGAACCCGGTGGCAGCCAGACAGCCATCATGCCTTTGTAAACATTCGGGGCGCCAGTCACCACCTGTACCAAACCGTTTGCATCCCGTTTGATTTCTGCAACTTTACCGCCATCATCTACCATGCATTTATTTAGATGGTCTGAATTTTCCAATTTTTCAGATTCTGCAATCTTAACGATAAGTAGACCTTTATATTTTGATCCAACATCGATAATTTCCTCTATCGCACCTAGCTGCGCACCGATCCGCTCAGCTAATTTCTCAACGCCGTCCGGTGCAGGATCACCAGCCGAATTGTTCAACTTGTTCTTATACCTGATGGTATTAACCCCGAATTTCATCAAAATTCCTTCAATTCTTCAATTATCCTTGGATATACAGTGCAATCCGAATAGCGTATCCATGTGGGCGAAACTGAAATATACTCTTCATCAGGTTCGTCTTTGAATTCTTCTGATTCGGGAAGTTTTGCAAAATGTAGTCTTTGTCTTTCGATTAATAGCTCTCCCTGAAGCTGACTGGCGACACCCTCGTATTGGATAGTCAGATTTTCATCCCAACCAATCACCAACGATACTTTCGGATTTTCTTTGATTGCTTTAAATTTGCGAGATTCAGAACTTGTTCCAATCAGGATTTCGTATTTTTCGTTTGCAGAAAAACCTACGACTGCAGAGTGACTCTGGCCATCGCTGGTTGCAGTCGAAAATACGCAAAGATCAGTTTTTGTCATTAAATCTAAAATCTTATTCATGAAAATTGTCTCAAAAAGTTCAGATTGGCTGACTCGAAATGACGGATGTCTTCTATGCCGTATTTCATCATCACCAGACGTTCGAGGCCACAGCCCCAGGCGAAACCAGTGTGCACGTTCGGGTCTATACCGGCCATCTTCAGGACGTTCGGATGGATCATGCCCATGCCAAGCAATTCGATCCAGCCAGTGTGGCTGCAGATATTGCAGCCCTTTTTCTGACAGAACGGGCAACTGAGAGCTAACTCAAAACTCGGTTCGGTAAACGGAAAATAGAACGGCTGGCTTTTGATTTCGATATCCTGTTGATAATACTCGCTTAAAAACGTCTTGAATGTGGCAAGCAGATTGCCGGCATGAATGCCTTTATCAACATAAACTCCTTCGAACTGATGGAACGTATGCTCGTGGCGTGCATCAAGATCTTCATTGCGAAATACTCGGCCAGGTAGCAGCACCGCAATCGGCTTTCCCTTATCCAAATTTGATTTGTATGATTGCAGCACGCGGTTCTGCATCGTGCTCGTGTGCGCCGGAGCGATAAATTGCTTGCCGTCTTTGTCTTTGTCGGTTGTCATAAACGTGTCGTAATCGTCACGCGCTGGGTGGCCTTCTGGAAAATTCAGCGAGGTGAACATATGATAGTCATCATCTATTTCGCGTGATTCAACCGCCGTGAATCCCATACGGTAAAAAATATCGAGCACTTTCTCTAATTCGGTCGATAACGGGTGTTTGCTTCCAGCATCGCTTGTCAGTAATTTCGGTTGCTTGTCGATGGGTACATTTATGTCGAATGGCGCAGTCACATCAATCGGCGGCAACGCTTCGGATTCGTCGGCCTGCGCATCAACCATTTGCTGCAGTTCATTGCGCAAAGCATTGATTTCCTGCCCGAAACCAGCACGCTGATCCGCCGGCAATGAAGGTATTTCAGAATACAATGCCTTCAATTCAACCGATTTCAAAATGTCCGGCTTATTTGCCAGTCCGTCAAATCTTTTTTTAAGTAATACTGCAGTCTCAGCAACTTTCGGGTTCTGATAGCTCATTTCCTACACAGTATAAAACATAATTTGCTACGGTTGAAACCAGTTTAACCAGTTATTTATCCCGCAGCTAAAGGGCTGAGCCTATACAACCCGCCATAATCTCGAAACTCCTGCATATGATCCAATCCATAACCCACCAAAATATCGGTAGGGTCAGCATCTAAATCGAAACACGAATTGATCGATAAACCGCCTAGCAATGATTTTATTTCGTCATCAGGTGCCGTCATGAATGCCGATGCGACTTCAATAGATTTCGGACCGCGGTCTGCAAGGTTTTTAATCAGCCAGCTTAGCGTCAGGCCTGAAGCTATAATGCCTTCAACAACCAATACGTTCTTGCCAGCGATATCCTGTTTCATCCCGCCCTGATCCCTGATAACCCCCGATGATCTATAAAGTGCGTACGATGACATGGAAATTTGATCGGACGACATGCGTAATGTATCTAATGACGTTGCATGCCGCATCACATCACGCAAATCCCTCGAATACGGATCCCCTCCCGTCATAACGGTTAAAACGTGGACTGAACCTTCGCGTTCATAGCGCGCCGCTAAAAGTCGGCCCATTTTATCGACCTGATCTTGAATCGCTGCTTCGGAAAGCAGCATCGCCGTTTCATAACGGCGGCCATTTAAAGCAACAGTTAATGGCAATTCAGGAGCTACTCGTGGTCTACGCATGTAAAAACTTGATTTAAGCATAACTTGTTTTGTTGCTGCATGCAATGTCGCTTATTGTTATACTTTATGTATGGCTAATTTCTCTTTTGATATCGTCAGTGAAATCGACCGGGCTGAAATGAACAATGTGTTCGACCAGACCGAACGGGAGCTTGCTAACCGGTATGATTTTAAAGGCACACCTGCCGCTATAGAATGGCTCGGAGACGACAAACTGGGTATAAAAATCACCGGAAACGGTGACTGGCAAGTTGATGCGATCATAGATATTATCCGAAAAAAACTGGCTGCCCGCGGCCAAAGCCAAAAAGTGCTGGATGTAACGCGCGAACTTGTTGTTTCAAATATGAAAACTACCAAAGAAGTGCCGTTCAAACAAGGTTTGGGCCAGGACAAAGCCAAGCAGATTACAAAAATAATCCGCGACGAATTCCCAAAAGTAAAACCCCAGATCCAAGGCGACGCAATCAGAGTTGCTAGTTCGAGCAAAGACGATCTACAAAAAGTGATGCAGTTATTAAAATCCCAGGATTTCGATTTCCCAATCAGCTTTACGAATTACCGCTGAGCGCCATTTTTTGGCATGCCAGCCAGCGTCAATGCGGCCAAATCAGCACTTTCATCAACTATATCCCGCAAAGCTTGCACAGCTTGGACTGGATATTTAAAATTCATTGCCAGCTCATCACCGCTTAAGCATAGCCAGCCTCCTAATCTTGCGATAAGACCAAGTGCTAC
Source organism: Saccharimonadales bacterium (SeqCode) (assembly GCA_035478715.1). Lineage (GTDB taxonomy): Bacteria > Patescibacteriota > Saccharimonadia > Saccharimonadales > UBA4665 > JAICLK01. Next base: position 5,726 of record DATIJK010000045.1, on the reverse strand, counting down.
AGTTTCTGACGTCGAGGGCTCTGGACTTTCCAGTAAACTCTGACCAAGACCCGTACATGCCATCCAATTCCGTCTAAAGTAAGCAGAATACGTGTGAATATCGACTAAAACATTGGTGATTTTTGGTTTGTGCACAAGTTCCGGAACCATATCTCCAAATGCAGCCATCGTTGCATCACCGCCATCCAGCGCTTCTATTATGCTTCTGACATTTCTTGCACCGACCTGATTTTCTATCTTGACGATAAAATTCACACTGTGCATCCCAAGCTGATGAGCCAATTTTCTAGCTTGTTCCAAAAGCTCTGGCGTCTGTGTGAAACTTAGCCCAATATAATCCGGGACGAAGGCACTATCGGCTAATTCGTGCATACGTTCAATATCACGATCGATGAGGACATCTGGAAATTCTGTCTGAGGGAAATTAATACCTTTGTTCGCTACGAGTTCCCAAGCTTCATCTCGTGGAGTTCTGTTAACTCGGCATCTTACGATTCCGCCCTTGACAACATCTTCCACAGTCATCCAAACTTTGCTGTCTCCCATCGAGACCAGATGTTCTGTTTCAACGAATTGGCTAACATCGTCCTGAACATTTACGACTCCGTCAACTTCGCCATATCCTTGGAAAAGAAATTCAACAATATCACCTGGTCCGATAACTCTTGTACGAGTATTAGGGCTCGTACGCACACCGAATCCCTCTAAATCTGCGAATACCCTACGGTCTCTGTCATGCGGATTTGGTGCTGCCAGAAAAGCTGCCGCTCGTTGTTCATACTTATCAATCGGATTGTGCACCCCATGTATTCGCGCAATCTCGGCCTGAGCAGCTATGGCGTCTATTACCGAATCCGTTGCAGGACCAAGCGTGGCGACTACTAATGGAACACTTGGAATATGCTCTAAAGTTGGAAACGGGAATTGACTAGCCACCCCGACTTCTGCGGACATGTTTTTCCTTCTGAAAGTTATACACAGTTTGTAATATTTCTCACTGTGCTGCTTTAGTGTTTATTATACTCCGATATTATTTTTGTAAAGGCTTTAACTTTTTGATTTTGATATCATTACTAATTTTTTTTTAAAAATATGAAATCAATATACAATGCAATTGATGATAAAAATTACCTATTTCGTGCACGGCACTACGACTGATAACGAAAAAGATTTAGCGACTGGGTGGCTGCCTGGTGAACTTTCGGAACTTGGACGGAAACAGAGTATTGAACTTGGGAAAGCCATTACTCAGAAATTTGATGCTTTATTTACTTCCGACTTAGCCAGGGCCATCGTATCTGCGGAATTGGCATTTGGCGACAAGTATAAAATTATGCAGGATGATCGATTGCGCGAAGCTAATTATGGCGATTGGAATGGCAAGCCGCACTCGTTTAAAGATCACATGGATGATTATATTGATAATCCGTTTCCTAACGGCGAGAGCTATTTCGATGTTGAAGTACGAGTGCGAGAATTCTGTGATGCGTTGAAGAAAAAATATGATGGCAAACATGTAGCCGTACTAGCGCACCAGGCTCCGCAGTTGGCGCTGGAAGTCATCCTCAAAGGCAAAACATGGCGCCAAGCCATCGCCGAAGATTGGCGTAAAACCAAAGCATACAAACCCGGTTGGGAATACATCATCACCTGAATCTGATTAATCTAGTATACTTATTGCATAAGCAGCTTGAGATGATTAAAAAGCACCGAAAATCAAAAAAGGTCTTTCAGGGAGATATTTTCAGGTTAACCCCTGTTGTTGTAGCCGTTGCAGTTGCGATATTTGCCGCACATCAAGTTATTCAGTCAAGAGCTGCAACGCTCGCGGTTGCGAGCCAAGCCGAAGGTGGAACCGTTGTCGGCAATGCTGCAACGGTAAGTGACACAAACGCTTCCGGTTCAAGCGCTGTCAAATTCGGGTCAACCGGCGGCGGAGGCGGCATAACGTTCAACCAATGCACCAACCCGACTACCACGATACCGACAAACCCAAGCGACCCGCAAGACGGAGTAACCTTGAGCGGCTACTATATCACCGGTGATACTTGGAACTTCCAACCGTATCCAGGCTCGCAGCAGACTATGTATATATGTAATTACAACAACTGGTACGCCATGGTAAACGTAAACGATAATACGCATAACGGCGACGTGAAGAGCTACCCGAACGTGCACAAGGATTTCAACAACCCGGCTATAAGCACGTTTAATACTATTACCTCGACGTTCGCGCATACTGCGCCGAGCACCGGTGACTGGGACTATTCCTATGACGTATGGCTAAATGATTACAATATAGAATTGATGATCTGGACGCAGTCGAACGGAAAGCAGGCACACGTACCGTGCTGTTCGCTTACTGCAAGCACCACAATCGACGGAATAAATTACGGCATTCACAAATCCGGCGGTTATATCGCATACGACATGCCCACGACGATGACTTCTGGCACGCTTAATATCAAGCACATCTTAAATGACATGGTTTCCCGCGGATACATCACAAACAGCGCCACGCTGGCCCAGATCGATTACGGCGTTGAAACGTGCAACACTAACAGCGTCAATACCCGGTTCGATGTGAATAATTTTTCAGTAACAACAAACTAGTTACCAACATGTATTGGTCACAATTTGGCTTAATCATGAGCAGTTTTACGGTATACTAGCAAGCATGAGCGATTCTTCCGAGCTGGTCGAACAGGCCAAAGCCGTGCTTAATGATAATGATAAAGGGTTGTACACCATCCCGGCGCCCGGACTATATATGCATCAATGGCTATGGGACAGTTGTTTTATCGCAATCGGCCAGCGTCATTATGATATTGAACGGGCAAAGATTGAAATTCTGAGTCTATTGCGTGGCCAGTGGTCAAACGGCATGCTGCCGCACATCATTCTGACTCCTGGGCAAAAGGAATACCGACATATCGGTGTCTGGCAGAGCTGGGTCAGCCCGATGTCGCCCGACGATATGTCCACGAGCGGCATCACACAACCGCCGATGGTCGCAGAAGCGATTGTGCAGATTGGCGAGAAACTGCCGTTGGCCGAACGGCGCAGCTGGTACCGCCAGGTGTGGCCGAACCTGCTTGCTTATCACGAATGGATGTATGCTGAGCGCGACCCGCATCATGAAGGCCTAGTACTTCAAATCCATCCCTGGGAAACCGGGCTGGATGATACACCGCCGTGGATGGCAGAACTCAACGACCATTTGATGCCATGGTGGATCCGCGTGTTGCAAAAGACTGGTACGTCCAGATTCTTGGGGTCGCTCAGGCGCGACACGCATTATGTAGATCCAGGACAACGTCCGACCAATATTGAAGCGATGGCGTTGTATGATGTTCAGCGCCGGTTACTTCGTAAAGAGTACGATATCAATAAGATCCTCGACCACTCGCTTTTTGCGATTGAAGATCTGACGTTTAACTGCATATTAATCCGGGCGAATGAACATCTGTTGCATATCGCGAAAACATTGCGTGCCGATGTTCCCGAAGATTTACAAGCGAACATCGAATTAACTAAGAAAGCGCTCGAAGATCTTTGGGATCCGTACACAGAAACTTACTACGCACGTGATTTTGTAACGCATCGACTATTAAAAGAACCCAGTATCGAATCTTTGCTACCGCTGTATGCCGGCTGCATTCCGCAGGAACGCGCCAAGCTGCTGGTCAAAAGTATCGAAAACGAGCACATGTTCGGCCCGGCTTATCCCGTACCAAGCGTTCCGCTCAGCTCACCATGGTACGATGCCAAACGTTATTGGCAGGGTCCCACATGGATGAATATGAATTGGCTACTCATCGACGGATTAAAGCGCTATGGTTTCAGGGATCATGCCGAAGCGTTAGCAGAAGGCTCGCTGGAACTAGTCAGCCGCCACGGTTTCTTCGAATACTACAACCCAGAAACCGGCGACCCGCTCGGCGCGCCGAACTTTTCCTGGACTGCAGCACTTGCGATTGACTTAGTCAAGAAATAACTTTAACCTTTTGCAATTGCCCGCCGAGCACGTTTAGCTAGAAACGGCGTGTATCCTCCAAGTGGTATAAGCAATGCCGCTGCTGCCAACCCCTTTAAACCTCGGCTGCTTAACTTTCGCGTTGCCACTTGGTCATACGGTTCAGGCGATTTTCTAAATGCTACTGATAAACCTTCTATTATCAAGTGCCACGAGATAATTCGCTCATTCGCAAGTGCAGCCGTTACGGAACCATGTTCTGCGTTTGCGAATCTGTAATAATAGTGCGGACTTCCCATTAAACGCAATGATGCAACCGTAATTCTCGGAACAGCATCTGCTCTCAATTGACTGATCTGACGCCTGACCGGCTGAACTTCGCGGATAATTCGGATCGCGGCCAAGCGATGCCGGTTTGACTCCACCATTCCCATTTCATCATTCAAGTTCCGTAACTTCGCGAGTTCGTAAGCGCTAGTAAGCTGTAATTCCGCATCATCATAATCGCCAAGTGCCCAGGATGCACGTGCCCATGGTTGCAGTGCATCGATTTGCCGTTGCCAGTCCTGATGCTGCAAAGCCAATAAATTGGCAGCCTGGAAACTTTCGCGCGCCACTGCATTACTTTGCATCGCCAGTTCATCAGTGGCGGCGGCATTAGCGGCATTTTTTGCAGCCATGCCTGCCGTGTGCAATGCTTCAAACCGTTCAAGATTTTCACCAGTCAACATATTTGTCAATTATAACGCTCGATACTATTAATTTAATTTTTACATACATGTTTTTTTAAACATTTACATTTTATTGTTAGTAACGCACTTTTATGTTACGTTAACCTTATGGCAAGCTCGGGAGCTGAAAGTTTCACTGACGGTCTAGAACCACCAGAAGTTTTAGGGATTTTTAAAGCTGCGGAAAACCAACGCCTTGATTATCATGGAAGCGTGTTAGAAACAGCTTGGCCAATCGTGTCTGATTTAGAGCTTTGCAATGCATTGCTCATCGAGAACGGTAGAAGCGACTTGCAAATACATGACCAGGCACCATTGCAAGATTTTCCTGATGTACTTTCCATGGCCGATTCAAATAATTTCGGAAGCGACCTCAAGTTTTATATGCGATTTGACTACTTAACAAGATATGATTCGTTGGGAAGTTCATATCAAGAAAGAGTTCCAGTCTCCATTACACCAAATGAGTATGATGACTTGTTAGCGGGTACACTAGATTATCAAGAAACACCAATAAAAATGACTGCATTTCGAAAACCAGCTTTTCATCGGATGGCTACCTTATTCCCGGAATTTACAAAGCAGTTAATTCTTACTATAAGTAACCCAAATAACAGATCAATATTATTACTTCCAGAACTGTTTGTCGTATATAAGATCATGTCACAAATCGTGGATTTAAGTGATCCGAGCGTAGTTTTTGATATCAATCAGGATGGAAACCCGACTTTGGACCCACACTATTTAACTACTTAGTAAGCCGATTTCTATTAATTTGCAGATTACTGCTACGACGCGAAATACATATCGGCTATTCGATTAATCGAATAGCCTGCCAATTTTACAATACGATTATTCATTAATCGTCATCGGCTGGCTTATCGAGCGCCAGCGGTTCGATATTCGCAGTTTTATCAGCGATCTTCATTACGTCTTTGTCGACTTTTTTCAGTTCTTTGTGGGCGTTATTAAAGTGATTTACTGTCGTACCAAGGCTCCCGCCCAACTTTTGCATCAAA
>DATIJK010000044.1:0-7507 GCA_035478715.1 Saccharimonadales bacterium (SeqCode) | reverse complement strand
CTTCCATCACACTGATGCGGCGACTTCAACTGGAACGGTTTTAACTACATCACCGGTAGCGATAGACCTGAAAGCAGATCCCGGCACGCAAACATCCACCAACCTGCAGGTCCAGAACAATAGCACCAAAACCTTAACGATCAAGGTCAAGCTCAAAGAATTCAAAGCCAACGGCGATAGCGGCCAGGCGCAGATCTTTGACCCCCCTGCAAATGATCCGTCTATAGCATGGGTCACCTTTAGCCGGACTGAATTTTCGGCCGATCCCGGCGTTTGGAATTCGGTTAAGATGACGATCAATCTGCCAAGCACTGCCGCGTATGGCTATTACTATGCCGTAGAATTCGTTCCACAAAGTACGGTACAAACCAGCCGCAACAAGGTCAAAGGCGCTAATGCAATATTCGTATTGCTGAACGCACACACCAATGATGAAAAAAACACCCTGGTTGTCAAAAGTTTCAGTGCCGACAAATCACTCTACCAATATTTGCCAGCTAACTTTTCATTGAAAGTAAACAATGCCGGAAATATATACACGGCACCCGAGGGTACTATTTTTATCAGCCGCTCGTTACACGGCTCGCCGATTGCGACGCTCGATATAAATCCCGGCGCGGGAAATGTACTTCCGGATACTAACAGGGTGTTTCATGCTTCCTGGAACGATGGTTTTCCGGTCTATCAATATAAACGGATTGACGGCCAGGTCGTTTCGGGCAAGGACGGCAAACCGGTGCAGACGTTGCATTGGAGTGGTAACGTTTCCAAATTCCGGTTCGGAAAATATTATGCGCGGTTGGTACTTGTCTATAAAAACGGCGCCCAAGATGTGCCGGTAAATGCTGAGGTGTCGTTCTGGGTCATCCCGTGGTTTATGATTCTGATTCTTGTTGTCATACTCATTCTGGTAGGATTTGGTATATGGGCACTGCTCAAAGATTCCAAAAAAGTCTACCGATGGTTCGGCAAAAAATAGCGCTGCTTCTAATTGCCGGCGCTGTACTAATCTTATTGACGCAGTTTTCCGCATCCGCGTCCGCCGCGACTGGAGTCACATTGCATGGTATAACCGTTACTCCAGCAATCGAATATATCAAGTTAAAACAGAATCAGGACAGCACATCATTTATTACGACTGTTACAAACAACACGCCGGATAAGGTGTTGCTAACGCCGACAACCAGAGACTTCACGGCATCGACTGATGGCCGAAAACTGACATTTATCAAGTCGAATGAATCATCATCAAACACGCACGGTTTGAGTGATTCAATCCAAGTGAGTGTAAAAGATGAAGTTTTGAATCCCGGACAGAGTGTAAAAATACCCGTCAGTATAGTAAATGCAAACAGTCTGGCCCCCGGTGGCCACTACGCTGCGGTCATTTACGGCGTTAAGGGCATCGGAGGAGCCAATAAAAACATAGTTTCTGTCCGTGAGGCGGTTTCGTGCTTAGTGTTCCTCAATACATTCAGCGGTGGAACGCAAGATACAAGCGTCGCGGCGTTTCCCACCGCCAATTTTACTACCGCACTACCGCAAAGTGCGAATATAGTGCTGGCGAATAATGGCAATACGCAAACAGTACCACGTGGGTACGTCCAGATAACCGGTCCCACAAATAAAACGGTTGCGCAGGGAATAATCAATGTTGATTCAAGTATGATTTTGCCCGACAGCAAACGGCTATTCCCGGTTGCATTATCTTCCCACGGCAACCGATCGTTATTCGGCGTGTTTCATGAGAAGCTTTACTATCGGCATGATGGCCAAGAAAAATACAATGTAATTGATAAAAAATTTTACTATGTAAATGTAGCCCTGACCGTTGCAACGTTTGCCGTACTGATTTTGTTGTGCGCAATCTTCTATTTTGTTATCAAATTTGTTATCAAGAAGCTAAAGCGAAAACCTAAAAAACCTATTCCTAAAAAACTGGATCCCCCAAAAAGACCGCCCAGAAAATCAATGGATATTATTAATTAAACAGCTAAATTAATTCTATATCCGACAATGCCTATACAAAACCATGCTGTTTATGGTAAATTAATAGTGCACACTAAGGAAGAACGATAACAGTTCTTAAGGGTATGGGCGACAGACAAAAATCAATAACCGTAAAAATCTGGGGTGGTTTTGCAGCTATAGCTGTGGCTGCCTTTTTTGCTATTCACGGTACTGCAAGCGCTGCTGCTGGGATTAATCCGCAGTTGAGCTTCGAAGGTAAAATCGTCAGTTCTAGCGGACAGAACATCGCTGACGGAACCTACAACATGGAATTCAAGATTTACCAGGATGGCAATAGTTCCGGCTCTGGAAGCACGCTAAAGTGGACTGAAGACCGGCTGGTCGGCGGCACGGGCGGCGTAACATTCACGAGCGGAACGTTCCAGGTCAACCTCGGATCGGTGACAGCATTCGGCGGCAGCGTAGACTGGAACCAAGACACGTTGTGGTTATCAATGCAGATCGGCAACACCAGCTCGTGTACGATTTCAACCAACTTCCATACGGATTGCAGTGGCGACGGTGAAATGACGCCGTTCATACGCTTGACATCCACACCGTATGCGATGAATGCCGACAAGTTAGATGGTATTGATTCAAGCGGCTTCGTTCAATTAACGCCAAGCGGCCAGCAATCAGGAAACATAAATGTTTCAGGAACGATTACATCCGGTGCGGTTAATGGGATAAACATTGCCAGTACAATTCAGCCATCATCGGCTGGAGGATTGACGGTTACGGCAAATGGATCTAACGCGCTGACGCTGACTGGGGGTGCAGCATCAACTTGGTCAACATCATCTGGTGCATTAACTTTGACATCCGCTGCAGCAGCCACGTGGAGTACTAGTGCTGGATTGCTCACAGTCCAAGGCGGCGGCGGTGTAGCGGTTGCAAGTGCGAACGGTACGACAAGTTCGAATGTATCACTAAAATCCGGTGATGCTTCAAGCGGTGTATCAGGAAATGTCACGATTGATAACGGTACTTATACCAGCGGCACACCAACTATCGTAATTGGTAATTCGACACAGGCACATACGATAAGCATTGGAAATGGTGGAACGAATGCCCAGTCGGTGACCATCGGATCAACCAGCTCATCCAGCGCAACTACGATAAATGGCGGTACTAGCGGCACGGCAATAGCTTTGACAACCGGGAATGGCGGTGCAATTGCACTTACTAGTTCTGCCGGTTCTGGTGCGATATCAGCAACTACTGGTGCGGCAAATATTAACCTGACTTCAAACGGATCGTCAAACGGTACGGTCGTAAAAAGTTCTACTAATTCCACTTCTGCTTTCCAAGTACAAAATTCCGGTAGCACATCAATATTTAACGTTGATACAACTAACAATATTCTTACGACGAATGCCCAAATTATCGGGGCAGCAGCGAATGTCGGGTCAGAAGGCCACATTTTCAGCGATGGTTTTGAGTCAAACGGATCCGATGCCTGGACAGCTGGAACGGGCGGTACTGGCACTGCATCTGTTCAAACTACGACAGTGCGAAACGGCAAATATGCACTTTCGCTTGATAATACGGCTGGCAGTAAAACAACGTACGAACAAACCAGTTTCGCTGCTCAATCTACAGTTTTTGGAAGAGTCTATTTCAATGTTCCCACCGCAAACCTCGGGAATCCAACGTATTTAATGGATTTTGGTACCGCTGCAATCGGTTCAGGGAACCATATTGATATTGAATTGGGCACATCAGGCAATGTCTGCTGGGATATCCGCAGAGGTTCTTTCGGCACCATGACATCTGCTACCCAGACTTGCTCGGCAACCGCACCGTCAACAAACGCTTGGCACAAGCTGGAAACACAATTCACCATTAACAATGCTGGCGCAGGCATATTAAAAGTCTGGGTTGACGGTACGTTGACAAGTATAAATTCAACAACTTTAAGTAATGGCACCAACAACATCACGACTTTCGCACTCGGAAACGATGCCACTTCAACTTCGACAAAAGCGTTCTTTGATGACGCAGTTTTGGATACGGTTGCGACTGGCGATTCGGCGTCACTTAATGTTTCAGATTCCCTACATGTCGCCGGCTCCACTAGTTTCAGCAGTTCGGCATTGTTCTCGTCAGTTACTAACGCAGCGAATGCCCTCCAAGTTCAAAATTCAAGCGGCACGAATTTATTCAGCGTAGACACTTCGGGAAATAATGTGGTAATCGGGTCGTCATCCGCAAACGCTAATGCAATACTTCTGGTTGTAAATAATTACAACCAAGCTGCAGATCCGACAGGGACGAACGGTGCGATTTATTACAATACGACAACAAATGTATTCCGATGTTTCCAGGGAAGTGCCTGGACGAACTGTGTTTCAGGTCCAGCATCGTACTCAATATTGACAAGCACGTCGGCCAATAGTACATACACTGTTCCTTCAGGCGTCAGTACAATAATAGTCGAAATGGTAGGTGCTGGGGCAGGTGGCGGCGGTGCAGCTGCGGCAAACTCACAGTATGCGGCTGCAGGTGGCGGCGGTGCGGGCGGCTATGCTCGGAAAGTCATAGTTAATCCGGCAAGCAGTTATAAATACACAATACTTGCCGGCGGAAATGGTGGTACTGCGGGAGCAAATAACGGAAGTACGCCCACCGCGACGTGTTTTGGCACGAACGCGACCGCATGCACGACGCCAATTGTGAGTTGTAACGGCGGAAATGGCGGTACCGGTGCTGCGAATGGTACTACTGTAGTAACGGTTGCCGGCGGAACTGGTGGTACGTGTACCGGTGGCGACATAAATATTACCGGTGCGAGCGGCACCAGAGGATCTCGCGCATCAGGTACGCTCGGTATTAGCGGATCAGGAGCAACAACAATGTTTGGGTCAGGCGGCGGCGGATGTATTGGGCTGCAAGCAGGTGAAGCGGCTGCCGCGACGGCATATGGAACTGGTGGAGGTGGAGCCTGCACGCAGTCAAACACGAACGAAGCTGGTGGCAATGGCGCTCAGGGTGTAATTATCGTTTGGGAATTCAAGTAAGATATTCGCAGATATCTGAAAATTCAATCAATTAAGTTTGCTTCAATGAACCGACTAATTGGACAAGCAGATCATTGGATAGGTTTTGCGAACCCGATATATTGATTAAAGTGGTTCCTGTAGAAACAAAAACTATCGGATAATTATTTTTGCCGTTACCTTGCACTGCTTGGCCGATTGGCGTTGAAAGTTTTATGAAGCCATTCAATTTATTTGAATCTGGTGCCTGAACTCCGCCCGCCATAGCTCCAACAGCGGTATTCGTTTGTGTAAGCGCGTCAAAATTCGGCGGCGGATTCGGTTCTTTCTGCTCGCTTACCGTTATTGTTTCTTCACCGTTTTTTAATTTGTACAAAACAACACCGTTTTCAGACATGATTGATTGTTTATCCAAACTGAAATTTTGCGGCAGTTTGTCAGGATAATATATCGAAAATCCCTCTGACTTTGCATAACTACGGGCGTGTTGCGGTAGCTGGCTGTTTTTATGCACCGCTAACCACCAGCCGATACTTGCGACCACGATTAAAGCAATTATTGTTATCGCAATTTTCTTAACCGGCATTTTGAATCGATTTTTCGGTGCTTGTTTTGAAACGGCTGGTTTTTTCACTGGCAATTTTATTGGTGCGATGATGCCGTCAACTGTTCGTATACGCTGAGGTTTAAAGGGTTTTTGTTTTTCTGGATCCATTATGTTAATTCGCAGATACGAGTCCGACAAGTTTCGTTTGGGCGACAATCTGGCCTTGCATGGAAGTTTCAAGTTGAGCTCGTGACGAACCGGCGGGCAAATTGAGTTTAGTTTTTAATGCGTACAGATCAAAAATATAATGGTGGGTACCAGAAGGCGGGCAGGGGCCGCCGTAGCCCATTTTGCCAAACTCGGTCTGACCTTCCGTTGCGGTTGCCGGCACGATATTTTCTTCAAATTTTGTTACGCTCGGATCAATATTCCAGATTGTCCAATGGGTGAAATCGCCGCTCGGCGCATCCGGATCGTGCATGATTATCGCAAAGCTACCTGTTCCTTCAGGAACATCGCTGATTTCCAGTGGCGGGCTGATGTTTTCGCCCTTGCAGGTGTATTTTTCGGGAATCGCACCGTTATCTTTGAACGCCGAACTGGCTAATAAGATATTTGCGTCTGCGCCCATGCGAGCCTCCTTTATAGCCGGACTTTTAAGCACCAGGTAAGCGGTTCCTATACTGGCTGCAAGCATGAAGAATATTACCAAAAACAACTTCATACGATTGTATCAAACCACGCATTATTGATTATTTTCAGTGAAGAAATTGACACCGTCCAGTTCGGGCGGCAAGAATCCCGATTCGTGCTTGAATCCAGGTTTCCAATCATAACCTTTATTGTACCCTAAATCCTTCATAAGTTTGGTTGGAGCGTTGCGTAAATGCAGCGGAACTGCCAAATCCGGGTTTTCGCGTGCAGTGCGTTGTGCCGCTGACATAGCATCAGCAACTTCGCGCGATTTCTTGGTTTTGGCGAGTATGGTGGCGCAGTGGTACAGGTTATATTGGCATTCCGGCATACCTATTCGTTCGACGGCTTGGAAAGTTGCTACTGCCAGGTTCAGAGCTGCGCTGGCAGCGAGCCCGACGTCTTCGCTCGCAAAAATAACCATCCGCCGTGCAATGAACTTCGGATCTTCTCCGGCTTGCAGGATCCGCGCCATATAATAAAGCGTCGCGTTCGCGTCGCCGCCGCGCATCGATTTGATAAACGCGCTTATCAGATTATAGTGATTTTCGCCAGCTTTATCATAACCGGGTACACGCCGTTGTGCAGCTGTCGTTATAACATCTTCTGTAATTTTATTTTTAGTCAGCTGCATCGCGAGTTCTAAGTTTCCGATCGCAACACGTGCGTCGCCGCCAGATAATTCTGCCAGTAAATCGATACTTTTCGCGGGCAATCTTGCCGCGTTCAATTTCTCCGATCTTGCAGCTTGCTTGATGATTTTGATAATCTCGTCTTTGGTAAGGGGTTCCAACACGAGAACGCGAGAACGGCTTAACAATGGATTGATTACTTCGAAGCTTGGATTCTCGGTTGTTGCACCGATAAGGATTATGGTGCCGTCTTCGACGTACGGTAAAAACGCATCCTGCTGGGCTTTATTGAATCGGTGTATTTCGTCTACAAACAATATCGTTCGCATGCCAAGTCGCTGGTTTCCTTGCGCATGCACTACGACTTGTGTGACGTCGGCTTTCTTGGCAGTGACAGCACTCAACTCGATGAATTCCGCACCGGTTTCCGCGGCAATGATCCGGGCAAGCGTTGTTTTACCGCTGCCAGGTGGCCCCCAAAGGATCAGACTTGTCGGCTGCTTCTTAGCGATTATTTCCCGTATAATCTTGCCAGCGCCCACCAGATGTTCCTGACCAACCACTCCGGTCAGATTTTCGGGTCGCAAACGCTCGGCTAATGGCCTGGTATCCATACTGAAAGTATA
>DATIJK010000043.1:0-29201 GCA_035478715.1 Saccharimonadales bacterium (SeqCode) | reverse complement strand
GATAATTTTCTCGATTAGAGGAAATTATATGCAGAACCCGATTCCGTGTTCCAATAAGAAAATAGCGGAACCGGCGTGAAGCTATAATCCCACTGGGCCCTCCAATGTAAATGCCCCACTTTGTATGGGGCTTTTTCATTGGCGAAACCTAGATCTTTAGTGCCTTCGATGTTTTTTGTCTTCGTCGTGGTTTTTTTTGGGGCGTTGCAGCATCAGGAAAAATAATGCTATAAATGCGCCCGCACCGACTATCAATACTTCGGCTCGGACCAGATCCTTCCACACCGGCGAAAGTTCTATTGCGCCTTTCAGGCCTGGCGACATCAGTGGTACCGCAAGTAATACCCCGAGTGCCGATACGGCAATGGTGGGCAGCAGATTCAAAACGACCTTTGTTTTGCCGCGGACCGTGCCGATCATCATTATCATCGTCAAAACCGCCGGCAACAGCAACAGCCCGAGTGTGATTCCATATCCTGCGAGCGCTTTGTTGCCCGAAAACATCGTCAACATCTGATGCGCATCATTATTGACGAACCGCACCAGCACGCTTCCCAGGCATAAGCTGAGAAACACAATCGCTGCATTTATTCGTAGCACAAATATTAATATCAGCGGCACGGCCGCCATAATGGCAAGGAGGGCTAACGGTGGCATAAGAATTATTATATCCCGTTATTGCTCAAAGAACCTACTTCATGTCTCAAATCTGTTAAGTGAAAGCTATTATGTTGTGTGCCAGATGGTAATTTTCGTGAGGAATCGTATCCGACGGATACGGTGACGAGTGAAACTGTCATCTGGTGCCGACAGAATCGCTTGAAGCTGGATTTGCGGCATGAAGTAGGTTCAAAATAAGATAGCCTGGCCATCACGAATGTTGCCGCACTTGATATTTCCGGCATTCAGCTCTACCACGTACTTCGGCTGGCCTTCCGAACAATACTGATTCGGGTAACTATCCGGTTTGACATCGGCAGCCGTATGGATGACTTTGCCATTATTATCAAGCCAGACCATGTCCAGCGGGAATTTCATATCTTTCATCCAGAAACAATTATCTGAACTGCTGGCAAGGATAAAAAGCATCCCCTTGTTCGATGGCATTGAGCTGCGCCCGCCCAAGCCTTTTTCGAGTGCAACCGGCGTGTCAGCCACATCTAATACGTATTTTTGATTGCCGATCATAACGACTCGAGTATGTCTGCTCTCTACGATTATCTTCGCACATAAGATCAATACACCGCCGATCAGAACTGCCGCTATCAGTAAATACAGGTATTTGTACTGAAAGATATTAATTCCACTCTTTTTAGCCACAATAACATTGTACAACTAAACGCTAAGCACCGATTCTATCTTTTCTGCGAGTCCGAAGTGCATTCTGTTCGATATAATCGATGATTTTATCTGCCACGTTATGGCCGGTAACTTTTTCAATACCGAATCCGGGGCTTGCATTCACTTCCAATACCAACGGACCTCGTGATGAACGCATCATGTCTACACCACAGACCGCCAAGCCCATCGCTTTGGCAGCTTTCTGGGCAGTTTTTCGTTCTTCTTCTGTTAATTTTACAGGGGTACCTTCAGCACCTTGATGCAGATTTGATCTAAAATCATCATCCAGATTCTGGCGCTTCATGCTGGCAACGACTTTACCGTTCACCACGAATGCCCGGATGTCTTCGCCGGCGCTCTCAGTAACGAATTCCTGCACAAGAAAGTTCACGCCTTCGACATAAAATGCCTGCATCACTGCTTCGGCCGCTTTGCGCGTCTCCGCCAATACAACACCCTTGCCGTGTGTGCCGCGGGCAACCTTGACAATAACCGGCGCACCGCCGACCTGGTCAAGAACGTCACTCACATCCACGGTCTCCCTGGCGACCACCGTTTTAGGAATACCGACACCGGCTTTTGACAGCAGCTGCATACTCCGCAACTTGTCGCGTGATCGGACCAATGCAATCGAACTTGTCGTAGTAAATACGTTCTGCATCTCGAACTGCCGTACGATCGATCCGCCATACATCGTTAGACTTGATGCGATCCGGGGGATGATGACGTCGATATCTTTTAATACATCACCTTTGTAGCGGACAACAGGATTGCTGCTTTCCATAGTGACGTAACACTGCGCGTAATTGACGACGCGTACTTTGTGGCCGCGCTTCAAAGCTTCTTCTTTGAGCCGCTTAGTGGAGTAGTTTGCCGACCCTTTGGATAAAATAACTATATTCATGATTTTGCTCCCTTATCTGAGCTGCTTTTACGCAAAAAACGTGACTTTTTCTGCTCTGCCTCCAGGCCTGGTTTTCCAAGCTTTACATTAACCAAAAATTTTCCTAATAAAAAGTTCCGTCCCAACAATACCGGGTACACCTGCTTTGAACGATCTGCTAGTGTAAAATTCGCGCGTACTTTCCGGCTTTGCAATTCGACCAGCATCTTTACCGCAAATCTTCGTTCCACGATGCCGTTCGAACTAGCTACTTTCCGTACATCATACTTTTCAACTCGCAGTTTTTCGCCTGTGTAAAATTCGCTGCTTTCATCGAACAGTACGAATTCCAGCATTCCGGCGTTCTCGCGGACACTCGTCGCCCAAATTGCTGAAGTTTGCGCGCCGGTATCGATTCGGGCAGGCACACTAAATATTCCGATTTCCGGAAAATCCACTTCTTCAACCCGGCCGATCGTAGTGAGTTGTTGCTTAACCATAATTTACCGCCTCAGTTACCATGGCAGACTGGACTGCCCTAACTGTTGTTTCAATATCATTATATAACCGGTCGGAATTGTCCAGCACAGGTTTGCAGAATTCAAGACTCAATTGCCTTGCGCCTGGCTTAACGACCGTCCCATCTGGAACAAATTGCTTTACGACAAATTGATTTTGCGTGATTGCTTCCAGATTGACGTTGTTCGAAACGAAAGTGAGTTTGCCTTTCGGATCAAATGAATACGTGCCAGTTTTAGGAATTTTTACAAAATTTGCAGCAACGTCTTTCAGCGAATGCAAAATCAATAGCGCACCAGATTTATCAAAAGTCGCACTTTCGTCAATAACCGAGTATTCATAGCCGCCAAGGTCCAGCAGATGCAGCAAATAAAACGGGATACCTTCATCTTTACGAAATAGCGACGTTAATAGCGGCGTCACGCCGGTTAAGCGCGGATTAATTTCTAGCACGAATAATTCATCGTTTTCATCCAGCAGAAAATCTACACCGAAGATTCCACGGTAACCCATACCTTTTAATTCGGTGCCGATAATTTCGGCGACTTGTAGTGCATCATCGAAAGTTTTACCCGACTGATCGGACGAATCGATTGACGCGCCGCAAAATTTGTCACCTTTGACAGTGTTCATGTTTGCGAGCAACGGATTGCGAACGATTTGCCGCTGCAATGGTCCGATATATATGCCGTCCGAACCGATGCAGCACTGGATACTCCGCTCGCGGCTGTTTTTAACCGCGCTGGATACAACCACGCGAGTATGGGAAGAAAGCGAATTCAAATCTGAAACGGCTTTGATATATTCTTCAAAGCTGTCAACAATAAACGTACCCTTACCACCGCTAAGATTTTCGTCTTGAATAACAATTTTCTGTCTACCGGATAGTATTTTTTCAAATGTTTGCTCATTTGATTCAAGTTCAGAGCGGTCGTAAATCTCATACTTGGGAAAATTGATTTTGCCGGCGAAAAGTCTACGGAATTCGACTTTGTTCTCCAGCTTTGCGGCCAATTTATTGTCGTTCAGCAGGAACTTCCTGTGCTTTAATTCATCGGGAACAGTCACCGGACGATACGTCAGCAAATCATATCCGGCAAGCTTTTCTTCAAGCAATCGCTGAAAATCAGGGTTACGTAACAGATGGCCCGTATTAAATTTTGCAAGTTTTGGTAAAGGATGAACGAATTCGCCTAACGCGTAATTTTTCGGCATGTTAGCTGCATCCGACATGATCCCGCCATAATAGCTTACGATTGCATAATTCGGCAGCCACTGCTCAGGGCCCAAACGCGTCCAGGGCACTAAACCGATGCCCGCGATCTTGATCGAATTGTCGAAATCAATTTTCATAATTATTACCTTACAAAATAGCGCCAAACTGCACTGCAATTACAGTGTATGTTATTTTTAGTAAATTAATATTTTAGTTAGAAGTCTTAATTTTGACTATTCTAACACATAAATTATATTTTTACAATAGTTTTCGAGTTCAGAGCTACCTAGTGGTTGCTGTGTAATACTTTCATGAAAGCAAAAGCGATGACTGCCACTATCATCAAGAAGAGTATTATCAGCATCGGGATAAAACCGGCTTGCACGCCAGCAGGTTTTTTCATGTTACTGGCTATTATAAACGCTTATGCGAACTTCGGAAATGTTTAATTCCAGAACTTACGCTTCCCACTTTTTTCAGTTTCGAAAGCTTTCAGCAATTCCTGCTGCGATTTACTGAGTTTTGTTGGCGTGTCGACAATTATAGTCACGATATGGGCACCGCGCATACTGCTGCGCATATGTGGCACACCGTGGCTTGAAAGCTTGAAATCTGTGCCACTTTGCGTGCCGGCCGGGACTTTCATCGTGATTTTGCCGTCAACGGTTTCTACATCGATTTCGCTGCCGAGCGCAGCTTCGACCATACCGACATGCTCTTCACTTAATATCAGATCACCTTCGCGTGTAAAGCGTTTATGCGCTTTGACGCGTACATGCACATATAAATCGCCTTTCGGGCCGTTCGCGACGGCTTCCCCGTGTTCGCGTAGTCGGATGGTTGCACCGTCGTCTATGCCGGCAGGGACTTTCAGCGTGATATTCTGGGCTTTCATCTGGGTTCCCTTGCCTTTACATACGGTACAGGCTTTTTCGGGAATCTTGCCGCGTCCATGACATTTCGGGCACGGTGCCGCCTGCTGGATATTGCCGAAAATCGTGCGCATTACATTGGTAACCTGGCCGGTACCGCCACAGTTATCACAATTCTTAAGATCGTAGCCCGGTTCAACGGTCGTGCCTTTACAGTGGTCGCAGTTATCTTCGATATTAATATGTACGGCAACATCCGTGCCAAAGACCGCTTGCTCAAAGCTGATATCTACACGCGTTTCGACGTCGCGCCCGCGCCGTTGCCGTTGCTGCGCACCCCCGAATCCACCGCCGCCACCGCCGAAAAAGCTACTGAAAATATCACCCAAACCCAAGTCGCCAAAATCAAAATGCATTTCCTGGCCCTGGCCGCCGCCGAAGCCGCCAAACCCGCCGTAGCCACCGCCCGGACCGCCGCCGTTACTGCCCACACCGGCATGACCGAACTGATCGTAACGCTGCCGCTTAGATGAATCCTTGAGTACTTCGTATGCTTCGTTGACCTCTTTGAACTTAGCTTCGTCGCCATTCTCTTTATCAGGATGATACTGAATAGCTAATCTGCGAAACGCTTTTTTGATTTCGTCAGCACTCGCATCTTTCGATACGCCCAGAATTTCGTAGTAATCGCGCTTAGTTGTCATACGATTTCAAAAACCGTCATTCCCAAATTAATCGGGAATCCATTTAAAAAGTATTTAATATTGATAATTCTATCCATATTTGAAAGTTTCTTAATTCTACTGGATTCCCGGCCGTAAGGGAATGACGGTAACTTAAATACGCTATTTCTTCTCGTCTTTGTCGTCGACGACTTCGCCTTCTACTGTGTCGTCTTTTTTATCGTCTTTATCGTCAGACTTCTTGCCTTCTGATTTTGTGTCGATTTCGTCTTCTGCTGGCTTATCTTCTTTTGACGCGGCTTCATACATGCGGGCGCCGATCGGCATGAGCTTGTCGTTCAAAGCTTTGGCGGCAGCTTCTAGCTTGTCTTTGTCGGCCTTATCGTCAGCTACGACTTTTTTAGCGTCGTCAACCGCTTCGTCCAATGTCTTTACATCCTCGTCAGATAGTTTGTCCTTGTGGTCCATGCGCAGTTTTTCAGCCTGGTAAACGGCGCCGTCCAAAATGTTACGGGCTTCTACGGCTTCTTTGCGGGCTTTGTCTTCGTCGGCATGGGCTTCAGCTTCTTTGGCCATCTTTTCAACTTCCGATTTGTCCAGACCGCCGGATCCCTGGATGGTGATATTCTGCTCTTTGCCCGTGCCTTTATCTTTGGCGGTAACATTCAAAATGCCATTGGCGTCGATGTTGAAAGTGACTTCAATCTGCGGGATACCGCGGGGGGCTGGCGGAATGCCATCAAGTACGAAACGACCGAGCGATTTGTTGCCATCGATCATTTCGCGTTCGCCCTGCGCCACATGGATTTCTACTTGCGGTTGGTTGTCGGCAGCAGTACTGAATACTTCTGATTTACTAGTTGGAATCGTGGTATTGCGTTCGATAAGCTTAGTCATGACGCCGCCCATGGTTTCGATACCCAGGCTCAAAGGCGTTACATCAAGTAGCAACACGTCTTTAACATCGCCCTGGAGAACGCCAGCTTGAATGGCAGCGCCAACAGCTACGACTTCGTCAGGGTTCACGCCCTTCATCGGGTCTTTGCCAAAGATTTTCTTGACCTTTTCCTGCACGGCCGGCATACGGGTCATACCGCCGACCAGAACGACCGCGTTGATTTCGCTGGCCTTCAAGTTTGCATCTTTCAATGCCTTTTCGCACGGATCGCCGGTCTTGTCTATCAATTCAGCGACCAGGCTTTCAAGCTTGGCACGGGTCAGTTTGTGCTCGAAGTGCTTCGGGCCTTCGGCATCGGCCGTCAGGAATGGCAGATTGATATCGACTTCTTGAGCTGTTGAAAGTTCAATCTTGGCCTTTTCGGCTTCGTCGCGCAGACGCTGCATGGCAGCTTTATCTTCGCTGACATCGATACCGTTTTCTTTTTTGAATTCGTCCGCGAAGTAGTTGACCAATAATCGGTCGAAATCGGCACCGCCCAGGTGGGTATCGCCATTGGTTGATTTGACTTCGAATACGCCGTCTCCAAGTTCCAGTATCGATACGTCGAATGTACCGCCACCGAGGTCGTAGACTGCGATTTTCTCGTCAGATTTGCCTTCTTTATCCAGCCCATATGCAAGTGCTGCCGCTGTCGGCTCGTTGATGATACGCTTGACTTCCAAACCTGCGATTTTGCCGGCATCTTTGGTTGCCTGGCGCTGGCTGTCGTCGAAGTAAGCAGGTACGGTAATTACGGCTTCGGTCACTGGGGAGCCCAGGAAACTTTCGGCATCGGCTTTTAGTTTGCCGAGGATCATCGCGCTTATCTCTTCAGGCGAATATTCTTTGTCGCCCATCTTGACCTTGACACCATTACCGCTCTTGACGATTTCGTAACCCATCAGCTTCAGATCGCGCTGGACTTCTTTGTCGTTCCAGTTACGGCCGATCAGGCGCTTGACTTCATAAATAGTATTTTTTGGGTTCGTCACCTGCTGGCGCCGCGCTACCTGGCCAACCAATCGTTCGCCATTCTTATTGATAGCTACGACCGAAGGCGTGGTTCGATTGCCTTCAGAATTTGCAATAATTTCGGGTTTGCCGCTCTGCATCACTGCCATGGCCGAATTGGTCGTACCGAGGTCAATTCCGATAATCTTTCCCATTTTTACTCCTTAAACTTGCTGTATATTAACTTTGAAACTGTTTTTGCCGCTATTCTTTAACACGGTGACTGCGTAATTTATACCTGAATCAATGAAATACGCCATGTCCCCCAGTTTATATACGCCAGCGACCTTGTTAAGCAATGAATTTTGAATTGCGAAATGTTCGCCGTCTTTTGTGACAAAGCAGTTGAATACCCTCGTTAGTTGCATTTTGTTTCCTTTCGTTAGCAATTACACGGATAGAGTGCTAAAAGCTGCTTCAATGATAAGAAATTAGCACTCACATGTCAAGAGTGCTAGCGATTGTGCCTGCTGGTGCTTTGAATACGGTAGAGTATGCGCTAAATTGCGAGAATCTGAGGGAGCAATAGCCATAACTATTGTGAGCTGAATCGGAGCAATTTAGATAGCGTAATCTGCCGCATTCAATGTGCCAGAAGGTGCAATCGCTAGTACTTTTGACATGGGTCAAGAGTGCCAATTATATAGTTCCAGACGGAAAATCCGTATGCCGATACCTGTACGTGTCGCTTTCTGGACAAACGCCAATATGTCTTAAAAGCCAGCACGTTACGACAGCATCGGTATTTTTAAGCCCATCCGATGAAGCATTCGCTATTTGCGCCAGTTTATCATCAGGTAAATCATCTGCCGGTTCGGGAGTTCCAGCTATCGCTCGAGATAACACACCAGCCCTTCCCGCATTAATTTCTAGCGTTCGGAATGCGGCTACTATAAGTGGTTCCGGTATGTCTACTCTATTGAGCGGACATATTTCGCAAGGTTTGCTCATAAGCCAGTCTCCCTTACTATTATCTCACCGATTCACAAGTGTAAAGGCAGCTGAAACCGTTATTGCATCCGAACTTTGACCATAGCGTGACGGATGACGTCATCGCCGATCTTGTAGCCTGATTGGAGTTCTTCTGATACGACTTCTTGCGTACCATCGCCTTCGTCCATGCTGACCGCTTCGTGGAATTGCGGATCGAACGGTTCGCCGACAGTTTTGATGCGCTCGACACCGATATCAGCCAAAGTCTTTTCAAACTGTTTAACGACGCCCTGCACACCTTTGACAAAATCGTTGCCTTCCAAATCTTTCGGGACGTGTTTGAGCGCGCGTTCAAAATTGTCAATTACCGGCAACAAATCCTGGATTACGCGGGCTTTGACGACATTTTTCAGCGCTGCAATCTGATCTTCGTGCCGCCGGCGAATATTCATCGCATCTGCACGCTCCCGTTGCAATGCATCGGTCAACTCAGCTATCTGCGCCTGAAGTTCATCGATGTGCGATTTGAAATCATCTGTTTGATTCGTGTCTTGCTGCGGTTTATCGTGCTGCTTTTCAGACTTTTTACTGCCCTCTATTTTTTTCTCATCGTCTTTCATGCATAAACTCCTACTACAAATGGCATTAGTGGTACGCAGTCTACATGCTGGGGAAGTTCGTTATTCCGCGCCATCGCGCCAGCGATCAAGGCATACGTATCAACTGAACTTCGGCCGTCTCTTTCCCTCATAGCAACAAAGCCACGCAGTGCAAGCTCAGCTGATATAATACGAGCCCGATATCCTGATTGCCTCGCGGATTCTCTGCTATCTACTAATCGGCACGCGATTTGCCCATGCCCAAAATCAAGATCCAAATTATTCATACAGCACCTCTTCCAGCGCTTCGCCGGCGTGGCGTACAAGCGTCATGACATCACGGTAGCTTTGGCGGGTCGGGCCAAGCACGCCTATGTAGCTTTGGTCGGAATATGGACTGTGGAATTTGCTGATAATCAAACTGCAGCCCGCGGTGCGGCCGATGGGGTTTTCCTTACCGATGTAAACGCTGAGTGGTTGATTCGGCGCCGCTTCACGCAGCCACGGCTCCAAGTTATCGAGCAACTGCGCAACTTGCTGTACCTGGCCGCGTTGCATGAATTCCGGCTGCCCAAACAGATTGGACAGGCCGCTCATATACAATTGATTGCCGATTGTCGCTAAGCCGAGATTGTGCGTTAGTTCTACCAGCGTATCTACGGCGTTACGGATAGTGCGTTCTGGCAACCCGCCGCTGGACACGCGTGCTGTCAAAGCACGTTCGCCGCGCTGGCCCGGTGCTTGGACTTTTTCTTCACTCAGATTATTAACATACAGTCGATAGCCCTTGTCGGTTGGCACGCGCCCGGCGCTGGTGTGCGGTTGGCTGATGTAACCCATCCGCTCCAGTTCCACCATCTCTGCCCGGATAGTAGCACTACTGACGCCGAAAAGCTTGGCGAGCAGACTCGAACCGACCGGGCTGGCTACTTCGGCATACTGCTCAATGATGGCTGATAAAATTTGTTGCTGACGCTGGGTCATATAAAACTCACGGTGTTTTGTATCTCTTTAGCTTAAACTTTTAGCACTCGCAAGTCAAGAGTGCTAGCTTGCGTGCCTGATAGGCTTGGCTGATTGGGCCTTGCTTGGTGATTTTTCTGAAGCCCTGAGCACTTTGGTAGCAGCGCTACCATGGTGCCGGACTGGAGGAAAAAGCGCCGAGAAAGGTGTAAGCAGACGAGTCTAGCGGGCATGCAGGCTAGTAATCTTGACTTGGTCAAGAGTGCTAAAGACTAGCTAATCCCCTAGATATGATTGCGCAGCTTCAAATAACTGCTCTGCGACCTGCCTGCCCTGCGCCTGTTTTTCTTCGTTCTGTTTGCCGTTTTTGGCGACAGCATCGATATCTTTTACTGTATTGTCCAATTCATCATTCACGACAAACTGGAAGTAATCACGCTCGAGCGCGGCTTTGATTTCATTGCAAGCGGTATGCAAACGGCGGCGGAGTTCATCATCCGGCATTTCACTTCGGCGCTTTAACCGCCCAATCCAGTCGTCAAAATTTGGAGGAACAACGAACATGATGATCGAATCGGGTTTGAGCCCATGAATCCATTCCGCACCCTGAGGTTCAATATCCGTAATCGCTGTTAGACCGGCCTGATTCGCTTTATCAAGTTCACGAATGCTAATGCCCGAAACCTGCTGGTCGTGGATGATGGCCGCTTCCAGGAATTCGCCGTGCTGCAGATCATCCAGAATTTCTTCTTCGGTCCGGAACCAGTATTCGCGCCCGTCCTGCTCTATAGGTTCGCCGTCTTTCATCCGTTTTTCGCGCGTCGTATCAGAAATTATGTAATGATACCCGCCCATTTCGACCAACTTGTTAATCGCGGTATTGCGCCCGCTTGACGATGGACCCACCAGTAAAACCAGTTTAGTTTGCGCAAGAGTTTTTTTAGCGGAGTCGGATAATTTGAAATCCGCCAGCACCGACCGGAAGTCGGCGCCATGTTTCAGTTCATTCATAGACTATTTATAGCAGATATGACCTGTTTTGAGGAGAGTCGAAAATTATTATGTAACTCGGCAGGAGAGCGGTCTTAAGTTAACCGATCATACTGCGGATCTAATTGCACCCGTAAATCAGGCCTGACCAATCGCAATATTGACCACGCAACAGCCAGACGATCCATCGTGAACCCTTCTTCACCAAAAGCTTGCGCGGCCGATTCATGCGCAAGTAAAGCAAGCTTTGTTGCTTCAGCGAAATCAACACCACCAGCATCACGTTTGCTTGATGGTAAATCCATTTGCTGCGCATCATAGCCTTCAGGCGCATCCACTTCTTGACCCCCAGCATTTACGAACCAGCTCGGTGATACGTAATCGCTCATGCGCTTAGGATATCCTCCATCATATTCGGGCTCTATTTCCTCAACCGTAAAAGCTCGCTGTGTTTTTCTGAAGACTCCCGCAACATCCGGTAAAGGTTCGGTCGTAACTACTATCAAACTGAACAAACCGTTTTTCACCGCCGTAATTACGGTTCCTCCGTAAGGTAACGGATCATCTTCGCCTTCGCCCACCCTGCTTATGCCCGGTACGGGAGGAGGAATGTCATATTGAGCGGCACCTACATCGTAGCTATTAACAAACTGGCCAGGGTCTTCATCGATATGGCCATACTTTTCAGCCATCCACCTTGCGTCTTCTTCCCTTTTTACCGTACCGCCGGCCGCAGCAACAACCACGCGCATGAAATCGCTTTGATCTTCAAAACTTATTTCCGGAGAATTTGCTCCAAGCACCTCATTCATAGGCTTATACTACTGACTCTTTTAAATGTTTTCAGTTAGATAATCGACAGCACGAAATTGAAAAACTAGACTATATAAATTACAATATAATTAGATTATTGTCAATATCTGATTAAAGATTCTTCAGTCTCTTCGCAGCATCACCGTGAAGGCTTCTGCCGGGATGTCTACTTTTCCAAATCGCTTCAGGCGGGCCTTGCCTCGCTTCTGCTTGGCTAGGACCTTCTTTTTGCGCGTCACGTCGCCGCCGTAGAGTCCAATTGTAACATCTTTTCTGTATGCACTAATGTCTTCGCGCGCGATAAATTTGCCGCCGATAGCCGCCTGCAGCGCGACCTGGAAATTCTGGCGGGGAATTACATCTTTGAGCTTTTCCACTGTCGTGCGGCCCAGGCTTGGGGCTTCGGTTCGATGCACCATGATACTCAGCGCGTCGACGCGCTCACCAGCCACGTAAAAGTCCAACCGTACAAGATCTTCGGCGCGGTAATCGGCCAATTCGTAATTGAATGACCCATAACCGCTGGTCAGGCTTTTAAGTTGGTCGTAAAAATCAGTCAATAAGTTTGCAAGCGGCGCTTCGAAATCAATGATTGCGCGCGTATCTACATAACTCAAGTTTTTGTGCAGTCCGCGCTTGCTCGAAATTAATTGGATGACCGGGCCCACATAATCCTGCGGCGCGACGATTTCGCCTTTTATCCATGGCTCACGGATTTCTTGGATAGTTGCCGGATCGGGCAGATCGGATGCGCTTTTTATATCGAGCTCATCGCCGTTCAGCATCACTACGTGGTAATCCGTCGATGGATTGGTGATAATCAGGTCCAGATTGTATTCGCGCTCCAGCCGCTCGCGCACGATGTCCATATGCAGCAACCCGAGGAACCCGACGCGCACGCCGTGCCCAAGTACCGGTGAATTTTCTGGCTCGTACTGCAGCGCCGAATCGCTTAATGTCAGCTTTTCGATCGCATCTTTCAACTCCAGATAAAATTCGTTCGATTCCGGGAAGAAACCTGCGTATACGAATGGTTTGACATCCTGATACCCCGGCAACGCTTCTGTTGCGGGCCGGCTTGAAAGCGTCACCGTATCGCCGACTTTCGCTTCGCGTGTTGATTTGAGGTTTGTTACAACATAGCCGATTTCACCGGTCTTCAGCGATTGCTCCGGCGACATATCCGGTTTTAAATCGCCGACCTCCAATGCGATGCCATCTGCACTGGTCGCCAGCATCCGGATACTGGAATTTTTAGAAATTTCACCATCAACGATGCGTAAATACAGAATAACGCCGCGGTAGTCATCGTAATAACTGTCAAAAATCAACGCACGCGTATCTGAATCTGTTTTTCCATCAGGCGGTGGCACATCGTGAACGATCCGCTCAAGCACTTCGTCGACACCTTGCCCGGTTTTGGCGGAAATAAGAATGATGTCTTCTTTTTTGCAGCCAAGCAGGCTGATTACTTCGGAACTGACTTTTTCGACATCCGCCGCCGGCAAGTCGATTTTGTTCAGCACCGGGATAATCTTCAGATCAGCTTCAATCGCAAGATAGACGTTCGCCAGAGTCTGCGCCTGCAGTCCCTGACTCGCATCCACGACCAGTATCGCGCCTTCGCACGCCTCGAGACTGCGCGAAACTTCGTAGCTGAAATCAACATGCCCGGGAGTATCGATCAGATTCAACTGGTAATCCTTGTATTTCATCCGCACCGGCTGCAGTTTAATCGTAATCCCGCGCTCGCGCTCCAGATCCATGCGGTCTAGCAGCTGCTCGCGCATCTCGCGCTTTTCAACGGTCCCGGTCAACTCCAGCAACCTATCGGCCAGCGTCGACTTACCATGATCAATGTGTGCAATGATGCAAAAATTCCTGATATGATCCTGATTCATTGTCCGCCAATTATACCAGAGGTGATTTAGAATTGAACTCTAATCGGTTTTAGAATGAATTGCTTAAGTCTGCGAAATACCGGCTTAACTTCATCCAATCCGAAAAGTGCTGACACTGTGATGTGTACGGTAAATACGACAGCAGTAATCACCAATAGTTTTGTGCCGAGTACCGTGTAGCCCTTGTCGTTTACCCCAAGCGGCAATACGGAGGCAACGGTTGCGCCGGCAACTATGCTGAATCCGGTTACTGACAATATCCTGCCCACGCCGCCGAAGAACGCGCCATCAAGCAGTTTGTGATCTCGGATTACCATGATGACAAACAGAATAATAACCTCAAATGCAGCAACAAGTGATTGCGCTATAGCAAGACCGACTACGCCGTACGATGTTGGACGCGACAAAGTATATGCCAGAAAAATGTTTAAACCGATCGTAAAGATAGAGATTATCAGCGGCGTGACGGTATCTTTTTGGGCATAGAACCATCGCGAAATAATAGTATAAATCGTTCGGAAAACGATGGCGGTCGTCAGGAATCCGAAAATCACGGCAATTTCGGGTGCATCACTACCAAAAATGATGCGGGCTAGATAACCCCGGGCGAAATAACATATCACCGCAACGGGCATGGTAATCCAGATTATCGCACGCAAAACCATCAGGAAGTCGCGGCGGAACAAATCAGGCCTGCCCTGGCTCAGCCGCATGTTCAGTCGCGGAAAGGCAGCAGTCGAAATCGCAGATCCAATTAATAGTATCGGAGCCGTTGCCAGCGTGTACGCGTAGTTGTAGTAGCTGACATAGCCTGCCCTGATATGATTGGCGATATTGGTTTCGACGATGTTTTCGATCTGGTCGATGCCTTGGTCAATTGAACGCGGTGGCAGATTACGCAATATTGTGCGGAAATCTTTGCTGCCCCACAGGATCTTTGGCCGCCAGTGGAAATTCAGCCCCTGCAAACCAACTATCACTACCAGCAGTTGGATTATGCCGCCAACTAGCGCACCGATTCCCAACCCAACGATCCCGATATTATGCCGGAACACTAGGATACTGACGATGATCGCCAGGTTATAGAACAGCGGAGCAATCGCATAAAAGAAGAACCGGCCAAGCGTCTGCTGCGTAGCCGTAAGCACGCCGGAAAGCGTGAACAGTAAGGGATTAAAAGCCAGCAACCGCATAATCGTGACCGCGTTATCCAGATTTGCGCCTGTTAATTTCGGTGCCACAATGTAGTGGATCAACGGTTCGGCAAACACGATGATTATCACGGCGACGCCCAGCATAACCATCGACAGTAAATTCATCAAGCTTGCAGATAGTTGCCACATACCCTTGCGATCACCGCGGGCCAAATGGTCAGAGAGTACCGGCATAAAAGCGACACCCAGCGCGCCGGCGGCTAACGTGAAGAAAAAGAAATCGGGAATATTAAATGCGGCGAAATATGCATCCGTACTCTGCGGCCCCGTCGTTGGAAAATTGTTTGCCACCATTTTGGTACGCAAAAACCCCAATACCTGCCCAACCAACTGGCTGCTTATCAGCAGCAGCGCGATTGAGCTTATTGGTATCAGACGCGATTTTTTAGCCGGTTTTGCGTGAACTTCGGGGGGCATCTATACAGTTCTTAAGTATAAAACAGCATGCAATCTGATGACAGCTTTTTAGCCATATGTATTGAAGAGCAAGGCATTATAATTATTACCTTCTGCTGCGGATATCCTGGTCTATTTGGTCAACATTAAGTGCGATTGCCACTCCGAGCTCACTGTAGGCTTGATCACCGAGCACACTGAGCAGGTTTTGTGCTTCCCTATATTTTAACGGGTCTTCCGACTGCCAAGTGTTATTAAAAGAATCTGGCGGGCAAATGAGCGATTTAACCAATACATGCATCGAATCGCGTAAATCATTTTGAGTTGGTTGACGGTGGTTATAATCAATAACTGTGAAGCCATTGTCAGAATGCCATAGAATGTTCGATGGGTTCGCCGCGTTCAATCCGTAATCAATTGTCAATCCTCGATTTGCCAATTGCGCGATTGTATGGACATACTGACGGATATCTTTTGGTCTAATATCTGGTAGGTCGTCCACGTAAAGTGTATGCGCCCCTTTACCGTCTACCCACTCGGATAAGCAAACGTTTTCATTCGCAGAATATGCCACGAGTTGTTGCGCATTTTCTAGCCCGTGTCCGTATGCTAAAGCAGTTGCTTTTGATGCAGTTTTGAATGACATAAACCGGTCCGGTCCACCCAGCAAATCTACGAGATTAAACGTACTACCGCTAATGTTTAGCGGCTGAGGGCGCGGGATGTTCGCGGCATAGTTATTTGAGCCGGCGGTGATTTTATATGTCCAAGAATCTACGCCAGCACCTACTGTACGAACTTTCCCTGCAGGAATATCACGTTCTAATCGTGTTACGTGGCTTTCAAAATCACCGTAGCGGCTGATTGCAGCGGCAGCTGCTTCTATCGCTGGTTGCCCGTTTGGATCGGCTTTTATTCCATTGAGAATCCTATGAAAAGCATCAGCGGTAATTGTGTGCAGTTCGGGTGCGAATCGGAATAAATCGGGATAGGAACTATCGTAATGTTCAGGAAACTGACCCATCAAAGCAATTCTACCGGCATCTTGAATCAGACTACCAATCAAAAACTCGCCAGAAAATGCCGTTTCAACAGCGACCATCTCAATTTCGGCCTGTCGAATATACCTATCAGGGGTCAAAACACTCACAATAGTATATATTATACACTATTTTTGTATTTTTTTCAATACCTTGAAGCTACCGACCGACTCAGAACGTTAAGCAAAATATAGAGGTGAACGCGGCAGCGATTGCCATCATGATACAGGTAACTGTTAATAAGATTGCAGCAATGAGCGACTTGAATCGCTTCTGTCTGATTGCGAAAACCAAATAGGTAATAGCTGTAATTACACCTGTCACCCCAAACAACACGCAATAAATATGCCAAGCGTTTCGTGCATCGCAATCGCCGTCCATAAGACTAGCTGCATGTTCACCGGCGCCGATTGCTGCAATTTCAATAGCCAATGACAAGGCGATTAAAGGCAGCTCAACTTTTAATACATTCGGACTAATTTTCATTTAGCACCCACAGATTAAACGTAAAGCGTTACCACTTAACTGTCAACTAAACTGCTAATAAGGTAGCTTATTATAATTTAGGTTCTGGTTCAAAGTTAACACTTTGGTACATTGTTTGGCGGCGCATATTGGCCGAAGTCCTCTACGGATACAAAGCCCACTACTGCCGAATTTCCGCCAACCGTAATAACACGTAAACTTGGGTCCTTCTGATGCAACTCTGCTTGAACTTCCGGATTGACAACACGTCGCAACAGCACCGCAACTCCGAGCCAATCTGTGGATGATGAATTGCCTTCGTAGGGTGCAACGCGCTGACCATCCGAAACATAGCATACTATCCCAACGCTATCGCCAGCGTAATCTTTGTAGGCTTCTCGCGGCCAATAAACTGTAGTTTGGTTTGCTGGGTCTGCATTTATAATAGCGCTAGATAATGCCGGCCTAGTCCTGATTAGTATTGCACACGGACGAGCCCCGCCTCTATAACAAGTAGTAGTACTGCCCGGCTTAAGGAACCCAGCCATATCAGGAGTCATCGTGGTAACGATCCTGGTTTGTTCGGGATTTGGCTTACTGCTGCCACAAGCCATTATTCCCAGACCAAGGACCACCGCCGCAGTGGCACCACTAAAAACTTCATAGCTTCTTTTCATATAAATAGTTGGCCAATTCGAGTCCAGATATCCTGAACCATGCAATCAACCAACATCCTTGAGTTATCAGGAACTATTTATACAACAATCAAACGAATTAGTACAGCGCCGCAGCTTTGGGGAGGTGGCTGCCTTTGAAGAGTTCTTTTACTTCTTCGGCTTCTACCGTTTCTTTTTCTAATAGCCTGTCTTTTAATGCTGTTAGGTAATGCAGGTTCGCTTTGATGACTGCACGAGCGCGGTTGGCTGCTTCTGTAATCAAGCTTTCTACCTCGTCATCAATAACCTTAGCAGTTTCGTCGGAATATTCGCGTTCGTGTACCAGGCGGTCGAGCATCATGCCGTCATCCACATGGAATACCTGGTCACGCAACAGCTTACCCATACCCTGGTTAACTACCATGTCGCGGGCGATTTCGGCGGCTTTTTGCAGGTCGTTGCCAGCACCGGTTGTAACTCGCTCCGAACCATATATTACTTCTTCGGCGATACGGCCACCGAGAGCGCGAGCCAGAACATCTTTAAACTCGATGATTGAAGTGTATACACGGTCTTCGGGCGGGATGAACCAGGTGACACCGCCGGTACCGCCGCGCGGGATGATGGTAACTTTATGCACCAGGTCGCTATCCGGCAATACATGGCCGACGATGGCGTGGCCGGCTTCGTGGAATGCAGTCAGCTCTTTTTCTTTGTCGGACATGATCTTACTCTTGCGCTCCGGGCCGATGGCAACACGCTCGAAGGCTTCGGTTACATCTGCGTTAGAAATTTCTTTGTGATCTTTGCGTGCTGCAATAATCGCAGATTCATTGGCGATATTCGCCAGGTCTGCACCCGAACTACCGGCTGATTTTGCCGCTAAAGCATCGAGGTCAACGGCTTTTGCAAGCGGCTTCTTTTCGAAATGAACTTTCAAAATCGCTTCGCGGTCTTTGCGGTCTGGCAAACCGATATTCACGCGCCGGTCGAAACGGCCAGGACGAAGCAAAGCGGGGTCAAGCACGTCTGCACGGTTAGTCGCAGCCAAAACGATAACATTCTGCCCCTGTTCGAAGCCGTCCATTTCTACCAGAATCTGGTTCAACGTCTGTTCTCGCTCATCGTGCCCGCCGCCCATACCTGAACCGCGACGGCGCCCAACGGCGTCAATTTCATCGACGAAGATAATGCACGGCGCGTTTTTCTTGGCTTTCGCGAATAAATCACGCACACGCGAAGCACCCACGCCCACGAACATCTCGACGAATTCCGATCCGGAGATACTGAAGAACGGCACATTTGCCTCGCCGGCAACCGCGCGAGCAAGCATCGTCTTACCGGTGCCCGGAGGCCCGACCAGCAAGACACCCTTTGGAATCCGTGCGCCAACGCTAGCGAATTTCTTGGGGAATTTCAAAAATTCAACGACTTCCTCAAGATCCTGCTTGGCTTCGTTGCTGCCTGCTACATCTTTGAAACTTACTTTGTCTTTTTCGTTGCCATATAGCCTCGCGCGACTCTTACCGAAACTCAACGCCTGGTTGCCCTGGCCCTGCGCACTTCGGATCATAAAGAAGAACAGGAAACTTATGATAATTACCGGCAAAATGTATGTTAACCCGATAGTCGCTATCGTCGAGCCCGTAGACGTCTGCGGTTTGTACTGTATCGTCGTCTTATTCAATTCGAAGCCCTGCTCTTTAAGGCTGGCGTTTGGATCCATATAGCTCTTGAGTGTTGCCTTATCTTCGCCCTTCTTGGTGATTGTCAGTTCGTCGCCGCCCGCGACAATCTTGGAATATTTGCCCTGGTTGGAATTTGTGACCGCTTGCGATAGCGGGATATTTTTGAGCTGGCTGGGCTGGCTATATGCAGCGAATATCACTAATACGAACAGCACCATAAGTGCGATAAATCCGGCGCTGCGGAAGTTCTTGCTGCGCCCGGGAGTCTGCTTTGATCTGAACGGTTTTTTATCCATATGAATAATTATTATACAGGGCTGCTAGGATTTTGCCTAGCGCTCGCGGGGTACGAGTGCCAAAATATCCTTTCTTACTTCTATATTATACCTCGCGTCAACGTCAATTCGTTTACCCGAAGCGAAAGTTTTTGCAGAAATGACGATTCGCTCGATGGTTTTCCGGTCAAAACCGGTGATTCCGTTGCTGCGCAGCCATGCGGCGATAACTTCACGCGAAACAGCGTGCGACAGATTAGCGAACCATTTCCGGTCAAGTACATTTGTAGCCGGTTGGCCGGCAAGCTGTCGCACGAGCAGACTGTCAAGTTCGTCATTAGTAAGTCTGGCGATGTCAATATATTCCCGTAATCTGCGGCGTGAATCATTATTAAACTTCGGCATAATATTATGCCTGACATGATTACGCAGATACTTATTATCGTTATTTGTGCTATCTTCGTGCCATTTTAATCCGTGTTCTTGCGCATATTTTTTAATTTCGGATTTAGGGATATTGAGCAAAGGACGCTGGATCTCGTCAGTGGATTTAAGAGAACTTATCCCTTTGCGACCGGTACCGCGGATCAGGTTGATTATTGCCGTCTCCAGCAGATCGTCCTCGTGATGGGCCGTGACAATCGCAACGGCACCAGATGCATCTTTTACTTTCCGTAAAAAATTATATCGAGCATCGCGTGCTGTCGCCTCACTCGCGCCTGGCCCTAGTTTTCCCTCGTCAAAAACGAACTGCAAGCCGTATTTATAAGCTAATTCCTGGACAAATTCCCTGTCTGTCCTTGAGTCCTGTCTTATACCATGGTCAAAATGCGCCACGATTAGTTGCGAATTGCCGCGCGTCACAAGCATGTCGAGCAACACCACCGAATCCACTCCGCCTGAAACTGCCACCACGTAAAGCTTTTGCATTCATTAATAGTATACTGCCACCCCCATAAATAGGTTACAATTGCAACATGCAAAAACCATCAGTCGGAGCCGGTTGTGGTGTAATCGTATGGCGCGACGGCAAATTTTTGATGATGCGACGCAAAGGATCGCACGGCGCAGGTACCTGGGGCATACCGGGCGGATCAATCGATTTTGGCGAAAGTTGGGAACAATGCGGCAAACGAGAAGTCCTGGAAGAAACCGGTATGACGATAAAAAACGTGCGCTTTGTGGCTGTTGCAAATGACTTATTTTTATCCGAAGGCAAACATTTTATCGCCATTTGGCTTGAAGCAGATTGGATGTCGGGCGAACCGGAAATCAAGGAGCCGGAAAAGTGCACTGCCCTGGGCTGGCATACATTCAAAGACCTGCCAAGTCCGCTGCTTGAACCTACGTGGCAGAACCTACGCAATGCCAGGCCAGACCTGTTCGCCTAGCCAACAGGGATAAAATCTGTTATATTTTGCACTGTTCTATAGACTCCCATTATCACAAAGATTTCAATTGCGGATAGGGAAAAGAGCAGGAGCGGTCCGCCATTAGGCGGATGCGGATTATTCCGCAAGCTCCGACGAGAAAAACCGTAGGTTTGTCTCGTGTCTGCGGCGGCGTAGCTCAGTCGGTTAGAGCGTAGGACTCATAAGCCTAAGGTCACAGGTTCGATCCCTGTCGCCGCTACCAATTTTATGAAATACAGTGTGCAAAATGTATTAGGTGAAGAATTCGGCTTATTTACAGTTCCCGAACTTAACCCACCGATGACAGCTTTTGAATTTAGTTTTCATTTAGGCACATTGTTGCTAGACACTAATGATGTTATCGGGGTCGTTTTAGCTCCCAGACTCGACAATCTTCACCCAGGCGAAATAATTATCGAAGACAGAATTGTAGTAACTTTCGGTATTAAAAGCGCGGTCAAAGCGCAAGATTTTGCAATAATTAGTGATGCTGTATCATTTATCGCTGAAGCTCACAATCTGCTGGCCGCATAAAATTCCATAGTAGGATTAAGGCAGATATTACTATTTGCGATATATCGTTTTGTGATATACTTTTTTATATGAGTCGAAATACTCCTAACCTTTTACCTCAAGTATCATTCAGTATTTTGCTGGCTTTGAGCCTGAAACCGCGGCACGGCTACGAGATCATGCAGCAGATCGAACATGATTCCGCTGGCAAAATTAAACTTGGCCCTGGTGCACTTTACGGTGCAATTAAACAGCTTCGTGAAGATAACCTGATAGAAGAAATGCCCTTTACCGGCGAAGAGCGCCGTCGTTACTACCGATTGACTAAGAAAGGCTGGGACCGGCTGGGCGCCGATATGCAGTATTACGACAACGTCGTTGCGCTAGCAAAACAGCGTCACGCACACGGCAATAATTTGGGAACAGTGTTATGGGCAATCTAAACGCACGCTTCCCGCGCTATTCAAAGTTTCTTCGGTTATATCCAAAAAAATACCGCGACGCGTATGGCAGCCAAATGCTACAGACACTCGCCGACATGCTCGATAACTCGAGTTCGACAACTGAACGGCTGCAAATCTGGACACGATTGGCTATCGATTTCCCGATCACTGTGGCAGGTCAAAACGTCCATTATTTAGGTGGAATCATGACGCACGAAACGCCCAAGTATGTCTGGCGGAACGGACTGATCGGCGGCGCGATGCTGATACCGTTCTTCGCGGCGCTAACAGCTAATTCAATAGATGAACTAGCATTCAATCATACGCTTTTCAATTCATGGTTATGGAGCATGCCGATACTAGCTATCTGGGTATTATGGTTGCCTTTTGCTGCAGCACTACTATGCTTAACCTCATTGTTAACTTTTATATCGCAGCAAAGAAAAAGCAAAAAGTTGCGTTCCGTAAAAGTGCTGATAGATATTCGACACAATTGGCCGCTCGTAATTGTCGCCATCGCAAGTTCATTCATCTTGGCACTAATATTTTTCCACGATAGCGTCCACTGCGTAACCGGCAACCCCATCCGCGAAATCCACAACCCAAGCGCCACCTGGCATTGTATCCAGTACAGCAAGTGAATGAGTGGTAATTCTCATAGCGATTAAACCGCATTAGATATAAGTTATATCTAATCGTAAATCAAATTTTTTGTTTTTATCGTTGTAAACGTCTGCTTAATGATTTTTGATTTCGATAGCAAACATTTTGCAAGCCCAAAACTATGTAAAACATCCTGCGGGGAGGGCCTATGAGTGGTTTTGCAGAGTTTCACCCAAGCATTATAGAAGTCAGATCAAGAGACCCTGATTCGTGGAGGCCGTTGTTAGCTGCCCACGGGCATGTGATAAAAGTTGTTGCAGACGCAGCCCCGCCTTCTGCATTTGATCTTGTGATGAAAGAATCCGGGGTTGAATTTCCGCCGGGGTTTTATTGGAATCCAGCGTGGGATGGAATTAATGGTGAACCAGGGCTTTGGCACGAAGCAACTACGGCCGCAACAGCAGATAGTGATGCACGATGGTCAAAATTTTATGCAACGCACCGTCTGATTTGGGCCGCTGTCGGACCTCATGTTATACAGTTTGTGTCAGGACCAAATCGAATATGGACAACGCAATTGCTAGCGACAGAAGGAACGAAAGAATTAATCGCTGAAGAATACCCAGAATTTTTGAGTCCTGGAATATGGCAAGCTGACGCGCCGGTTTCAAGTAACTGGTAACCGCATCAGACTAAATTTTAGTTGACAAGCATCGAGTAGATTTAATTAATCTTTCCAGTCGCCGACGAATTCTTTATCTTTAGTTTGTACTTTTTTGCCAATCATCGGGTGGACTTCCATTGCCGGTGAATATTTGCTGGCAGGCACCGTTCGGCCAAGTGCTTCAGCCATAGCGCGAATGTGCGACGGGTTTGCGCCGCAGCACAGACCGATGTAGTTTACACCGATTTCTTGCGCGTGCTTTGCATAATCCGCGATTTCGAACCTGTCAAGCAAAAATGATTCGAGAGCGATCGGAAACGAGCGCTGGCCATTGCGCTTTAATGATTCAAAGGTCGGGCTGGACTTTGTCGTACGGTACGGTACCGGCTGCATCGCGACATAACAACTTACTTTGTTCCGTACTTTTTCGATGATTGGGAACATAGTGTCGGGCCCGCGGTCGCAGTTG
This sequence comes from Saccharimonadales bacterium (SeqCode), assembly GCA_035478715.1. Classification (GTDB taxonomy): domain Bacteria; phylum Patescibacteriota; class Saccharimonadia; order Saccharimonadales; family UBA4665; genus JAICLK01. The sequence continues at coordinate 5,699 of DATIJK010000043.1, read as the reverse complement.
AGGCCAACCACATCGGCACCGTTATCAGCCAGAATCTTGCAGGCATCTTCATACAAAAATCCATCGCGTGTCTTAGTAGGCTGCACGGTCGCCAATGTTACCATTGCTGGCAATCCCAAGCTTTTAATAACTTCAAGCCCGATCAGCGCTTCGCCCAGATAATCGTTGGTTTCAGAAATTACAAAATCAATGCCCTCCTCTGCCGCCCATTTCAATTGCGCTTCATACATAGCCCGGACGACTTCAGACGAAGCCGCTTTGTTGTTTGGGTCGTACATCCAAGTATTGCAAATATTGCCGGCTACCAATGCGTCACCTTCATTCGCAATTTCGTTGGCGATTCGCACCGCCTGGCGGTTTAGCTTTTCCAAATCGCCAGCCCGGCCCACATCTGCCAGTTTATTTTCGTTAGCATAATAAGTAAGCGCTTCAATTACTTCGCTGCCAGCCCGTAAAAATTCCCGGTGCAGTTCGCGCAGCGCGTCTGGAAAATCAAGCACGACTTCCGGTACATACGGCCCAGCTTTGATATAACCGCGGCGTTCGAGCTCGAAGACATAGCCCTCGGCACCGATTACTTCGCCTTTTTTCAAGCGCTCTAATAGGCTGTTTTTATTTGATCGTTTCATGCCAACCTCCTTGGACAAAGTGTATAAACATCATAAACCGTACCATCTTGCAAAGCAAGCATAGTCGATTGGCCAACCTTGAACTTAATATTTTGATTCGAGCTGGTTGACGTAGCTTTGGATCTGGGCGTAGTTATCGATGCCCGCAGCTGGAATCAGCGCACTTTGGCCGTATGGTGTGGCGTAGCTGGTCAGCAAATTGTAATCCTTTTGGCCGTTGAAATCTGCGCTGTTGAGTGATGCCGATTGGATTGAAGACTGGGGGATCTTTTTCATAATGTCATTTAGGCGGCGGGCCTCATTCAGATGAAAATCTGTCTGAACGTTGTGGCTGATAGCATCGAACAGACTGCCGACTTTAAGCGGGTTCGCGATGACGCCGGCGCTCAATGCTTTTGCGGCCAGCGCTGTCAGCATCTGCCGCTGGTGCATGGTGCGGTCGAAATCACCGCGCGGAAAACCGTATGCTCCATAGGCATCACCGCGGGCTCGGGCTAGGTCAAGCGCCTGCTGTCCATTCAGGTTATGCGGCCCGTTCGACAAATGGACCAAGGGGCCGTGCGTAGTCCAGTCGATACTCGGATCGTATAAACCGCTTGGGCTATCACTCTGGATATTTACCGTTATGCCGCCCACGGCATTTACCGCGTCACGGAACGCGGAATAGTTTACCAACGCGTAATAATCAATTGGAACACCGAACTTCTGCGAAACAGTTTCTTCGAGTAGCCCCATACCGCCGGGTGCATAGCCTGACTCACTGAAATGCTGCGCCTGCCCGTCTTCGTACGCTTCATTTATCTTTGCGTACCCGTTATTTGGAATATGCACGTACAGATCACGTGGAATGCTAATCATGAACGCCTTGTCATTTTGCGTATCGATACTAACGAGCATTATGGAGTCGGTAAGCTGCCCGCCGTTATGCCCGGGATCGTCAGCTGAATTGCCGGCCAGCAGGATATTCACCCGCCCTACGTCTTCGCCCTTTAATTTTGTGTGATGGAACAATCCGTACAAATTACTCCAACCGAAATCTCGTACCGCTTTATACCCAAGGAATCCGCCGATCGTAACGACGAGAATAATCAAAATGATTGCAATTGTGCGAAGAATCCTTTTCCAACGCGGTTTGCCCTGTTTTTTCGGCTTCGGTTGCATCGGGCGTCTTGAACTGGGTCGCTGCTCGTATGACTGGTTCGGGAGGGTGCGGTACAGATCATACGTTGGCGGCGTATTACGAGCCCTGGCCTGCGGCCCGGTTGCCTTGGATTTAGCTATTTTCCGTTTGCGTATCATATGTGTCCTCATAAAGTATAGTACTGCCGACGACATGATACTACGCGCTTATGCTGAATGTTCGCTGAAGATACGTACGCAACAAAAAGTCCCCATTTTCCAGGGGACTTTTTGTTAGATTTAGCTTGATTGATTATTACAAGCTTTTTAATATGCTATCGACTTTGAGTATGTCCTGGTTTGTTGTTGCCGCATATTCGAAGTTGAAAAATGTTTTGCGTTTCATGATTTTATTTTGTTCCTGATTGATTTATTTTTGCTGAATTTTTGTTTTGATCAAAACTATTATTTATTATACATAAATTTGCTATTTTGTCAACTTTTTTAATTCGTACCTCTGTTTACCAGTAGCTGGTTCGGCATGTAGACATCGTGAATTCGCTGATTGCCGGTCGGCTCGATCTGCCCCACGAGAATCTTAATCGCAAGTACATCCCTGATTCCAATCGCAGCAGCACTTCTGGCCATATCCCTACTAAGATCGATAATCGCCTGCTCGGTCGAGTCGCCGTATCTGTATGCGCCCCTACTTTCATTTTTTAAGTCAGATGTTAAGTCAGAAGGCCCGGGAAACACGAAATGCACTGGGGGATAATCGGCTATATTATGTGCGTGTTCTACGCGTTCGACCATCGTGCCGATCTGATTTGGTGATGTTTCCTGCTGGACGATCGCCTGTATTTCGGCCTGCTCATCCGGGTTAGTGACGTACGGTAAGATGACACGTACGTCTTTGCCAGATCCCATCATCTGTTTTACGACGCCTAATTCATGCTCTAGCAAACATTCATCATCGAGCAGCCGACGGCTTCCTCTAACCTTCGCAAACCGGTTGTGCGCGGATAAAAACCCGAACTCGTCCGGGTTATAATCCATCAACCGATGGTAAATTACGCCAGGAGCAGCGTTCATTATCCACCGTACTACCTGTTTACTCCTGAAATGTAAGCCCAAATCCAAGGGTACGTCATACACACCGTCGCCAAGTGCTCGCAGTGCGAAAAATTCGCCGCGTGTGAAAATTGCCCAAGATTTATCCAGTAATGCTTTTCCATTCGGCGGCAAAATATCGGGGAAACTGGTTGCAAGCACAAACTGTGCCATGTCTGCGACTCTCGCGTCAGGTTCACCGTACGCGTCAAACGGCCTGGCCGATTCTTTTAAAATGCAGTCCGTGTGCGTTCCAGGAGCAACATTGGCAGCAATAGGATGTTGTTCATATGATGTGCCCAAACTGGGGACAAATGACAGATCTTCCTTGGAAGTTACAAGCATTTGATTGTTTATATAATATTTTTTGATTATTGTAAATGGCTTTATCGCTGTTCTGCTGGGGTACTAGACGTGTAACAGAAAAGTAAAATTTACCGCTGTGATTTTATACACTGCCATTGAAATTTAAACCTGTTATACTTTAAATTGGTAATGGAGGCGAGCATATGGCAAGGAAATCAAAACAAGCTAGCATCAAACAGCTTAAACAATCGCGGAACGCTTTGCGCCATAAGCTCGTTGAATTGAACGAAAGTTTTATCAATAATCCTTCCAGCTTTGACAGCAATATATCGTTTGCGCTTGCACAACGGCATTTCATACAGGGAAACCTGGAACGGATCGAACGGCAATTGCTGTTGGCGCGTGTTTCTTCCAGCGCTGCGACAAACCAGGATCGCGTCGGTATCGGCAACGTCGTGTATGTGCAACGCGGCAGTGATATCCGCGCTATCATGCTGATACCTGCAGCGGGAGCCGACCCGAATGTAGAATACGTTTCGGCTAACTCATCGCTCGGCAAATCACTTTTAGGAAAAAGCAAAGGTGAAATGGTAGAAATCGGCACATCGCTCGGCAAGCAGAATTACGGCATATTGCGAATAGCTTAATAATATTTACTAATATTGTTAATTAGTTTACCGTTATGCTATGTCGTCTGGAGAACAGTTTGAAGCTTCACGCCAGCTTGGTTCCGTTCAGCTTCGTACGATGGCTCTTTTATTAGGGCCTGAAATTGTCACAAATCCGTATACTGGAATCGCATTCGACCAGCTTACTGCCGCAGCCAATTCAGAGGCCGATTATGAAAGAAGCAAAACATACAATCCTGACATGCCAAGCTTTGCAGGTGACGCGGCATATGCACTCGGTTATTACGCGATAAATACTGATAATGTACACCTGGCGGATTTTCTGTATCTCCGAGCATCGCCTACAGGTAAATGGCGGCTGTACGAGATAGCAAATACGGATCCGGATCAATTCGGTATCGTTGCGGGCTGGCATGAACCAAAGATAGACGAAAAAGCAGACGATAAAACCAAATATAATTACCAAATAGCCAGACTGATAGCACTTTCAAAAATTGCAATTTTCAATTTCGCCCATACTCCTGAACTAACTAGGCGGGATTCGTATCTCTCACATGCCCGTTGGCATAGGGACGAATTGATCAAGATTACTCAATCACCAACCAATCCGGATGCCGCGCCATTTGATGTCGATTACGCATTTGCTCATGCGGGTATCCTGGATGTTTTACCGCGGAAAGGCGCGTCATATGAGTTTCACGAACCCGGATATTGTCTAAAAGCTGCTGCCGGCAGGCTTTCTGTTCGGGATCGACTTTCCTTGCATTTCGCTGGTATCGACGGCAAATTCTTGCGCTGGATGGATAAGTGCAGAAAAAATAATGAAATAAACTCGTCCTTCTCGCCAGAGGATTGGCGGCAAATGAACATCTTGGGATTAGTTGTCGATGCCGCACCGGATCTGCTCTACTACGCAAAAGTGGAATTGCCTCTGCCGCAAGCCCACCAGGTAAATTTATCAATGGGCGATTTTGCTAACGCGGTTGAACTTTACCGGAATTTTTCGAAACCTGAATGCAGCAATCGGGAAATACTCAAAGCTACGTTAGATATGGCGCAGTACTACAGAAGTTACATTGAAGTAAGACCTGATAGCGACCGCTAAATAAACAGCTGTGGACTAATCGTGCTGTCAGGGTCATAATAGTTTTTACAACAGGAGTATTTTTCGTAGTGGCTGGAATCGTTGAGTTAGATCCATTTTTGCAGTCGGGTTCGCCGATCGCTGATACAGTTGTTGAGCCTGAAGTCAGCAGATTGTTAGCGGAAGGCGGTGTTAACGCCTTTTGGCGTGCTGCGCTGGATCTGGCAACGCGCAACGACACTGGATTCAGCTGGGTCAACGATGGCGAGAGTTTCGGCGAAGACAAGACCAAGCGCATCGTTCATGCCCGAGGCAAATTCCCTGGGGCATTGGACCCCAAGACTGGCCACGAAGTGATCTGGGAAGCAGACGTCCTGATGGACAATCTGCCGCACGGCGACATTCCACGGTACGAGGTATTTACCCCCGTCTTCTCAAACACATTCGATACGCTAAGGGCGCAGATGTCAGTTATGGCGCTTGGCAACGCTAAAGCCCCGACCATTCCAGGTGCGATCGCAATTGCAGAATTTACCGGGACAAATACCATACCGGATCATGCTTCTTTGGCTCACCCGAAAATCCACTGGAAAAAACATTACGGCACTCTAGAAGTCAAAGATGACACGCACGAATTCGAAATCGTTACCAACATCTCGGATGTAAGCGTCAACCGTCTGCTCAGCGCCGTCCTGCGAATGATAAACAACAAATAGTTACTTCATGAGATCTCACCTTGAGAAGTGTTATTTTTTGCAATATGGGTATTTAGCAGTTTGAAACGTTGACATTGATGCTTGTCGAGCTGCTGTTGCTGGCGTT
>DATIJK010000042.1:0-10029 GCA_035478715.1 Saccharimonadales bacterium (SeqCode) | reverse complement strand
CCGTAGTCGATCTGGGTGATTGAGTCGGTAGAACTGAGGAGTCCTTGAGCAATGAGCCATTTGTAGGCAGCTAGTATGTCTACCGAGCCAGATTTTACCTGGGTGTCCCGGAAGAATATGAGTTCGCCGCCGCCAGTGTTGTAGAAGTGGTAAGGTACGCCGCCGAGCGTTACTGCCGTAGTAGCTTGAGTCGGCCAAAAACTGGGACCGCCATGCCATTCATTCCAAATCATGACATCATAACCATACTTACTGAACCAGAGATCATAGCCTGCGTTCCAGTCGCCCTTGGTCGTGTCGTATGCTTCACCGAACGTTGAGGTGATGGAGGTATACTGGCCCAGGGTCTTGCTATTTAAGGGTTCCCACGAACTGTCCGGGTAAGTCTGCACCGCACCTCCGAGGTCCGGTTGGTTCGACAGGGTGTACCAACTTTTTTCGGTGCAGGCGTAGGTGGTTTGCGGCCCATGAGAGTCATTCCACGCTTCATTTCGTACTGAGTAATGGCCGCCAGTACCTGGAATGGGAACCGTGTCTCTGTCCTGAACCGATCCAATTGGATTATTGCAGACTCCGCCGCCACCGCCCGTCGCAGCCGTACCAAACTTGACAGCTGAACCGCCGGAGGCAGTAGAGTCTGATGCGATTGCCGCTTTTGTGGTCCTGGTGCCTGCTTCGGCCTCGCTTGCAACGGCAAATGTCGCCGCCCTGGAAGTAGTAATAGCTGCATAGCCAATAATGGCTACGCCTAAAACAGCAAGAACCGGAACAATTTTTTTAGCCGGCAACTTGCGTTTGCGCCTAGTCATTTATCAAAAACTCTTATGCTATAAATATACGTTTATTTCCTTTGTTAAACAACACATTCGATTTTAATCACTAGAATCGTGCTATCCGTAATTCACGTTAAAACATTCGAAAATATCGTTTCACCTAAGGAAGGATTTTGACTGGCCTTGAGCAGAGATACACTAAATTCGTTAAGTTCGCCCTGCACTTACCGATTGCCTGGCCCCGATAGATCTTCCCCTGAACCGCCTGACTATCCGAGACGTAACTTAAATTTTTGCGCGTTTGCGTTTTATCGGATCGAGTTCTCGTTTACGCAAGCGTAATGCTTTCGGAGTTACCTCTAGCAATTCGTCGTTTTCAATAAAATCGAGGCATTGTTCCAGACTTAAAATAGTCGGCGGGGTGAGTTGCACCACACCATCGCTGGATTTGCTGCGCATATTCGTTAAATGCTTGGCTTTGCAGATGTTGATTTCCAAATCATCGCCGCGGTTCGCGAGGCCGATAATTTGTCCGGCGTAGACTTTTTCGGTTGGCCCGACAAAAAGTGTGCCGCGGGCTTCCGCAGTTTCCAGTGAATACGGCATACTCGTACCAGTCTCAAAGCTGATCAAAGCACCGTTTCGCATTTGATCGAGGGCAGCCCCCAATGGCCGGTATCCGGTCATCAGGCTGTTCATTACGAGTGTGCCCCGAGTATTTGTCATTAATATATTGCGGATTCCAAGCAGTGCGCGGGTCGGTAATTCGTACACGAGTTTTGTAACACCTTTGGGACTGGCGAATTGCTCTTTGAGTACTGCCCGCCGCTGTCCAAGCTCCATTTGTACGGTTCCGGCGTATTCCCCGGGCACCTCGATAATCAATTCTTCGATCGGTTCGACCGTCTGGCCGTTTTCGACTTTTGTCACGACTTGCGGCCGGCCGACTTCAAATTCAAATCCCTCGCGGCGCATTGATTCGATCAGCACAGACAGATGAAGTTCACCGCGTCCGGATACTAAAAAGCCGATACCGTCTTCTTCAACCCGCAATCCGATGTTGGTTTCGAGTTCTTTTTTCAGACGTTCAGCAATTTGCCGGCTGGTGGTAAATTCGCCTTCTTGACCTTTGAATGGTGACGTGTTCGGGCCCAAGTAGACTTTAAGTGTCGGCGCCTCTACTTCTATAACCGGCAACGCTTCTGGGTTTTCGCTGTCAGCGATCGTTTCGCCGATTTGCACATCGGCAATACCGGTAAGCTGAACGATATCGCCGGCTACACCTTCGTCAACTTCAAATTTATTTATACCGTGGCTCATATATACCGTATCTACTTTAGATTTGCCAAAAGTTCCGTCTTTTTTACATATCGTAACGATATCACCTGCTTTTACGCCGCCGCGAGTGATGCGGCCAATCGCATATTTGCCTTTGAAATTATCCCAAGCTAGTGCTGTCACTAGCAGCTGGAATGGTTCATCCCGTTCGACTTTTGGCGCTGGAATTTCATTAATTATCGCATCAAAAATCGGCTCTAAATTGCCTTCAGATTCAAAATTTTCCGGAAGCGTCTTCCACGCTTTGCCTGCCCGGCCAACGGCGTAATATACGGGATAGTGTAGCTGATTTTCGTGGACTGCAAGTTCCAGGAATAAATCGGCAAGCTCGTCTTCGACTTCAGCAATCCGGGCGCCGGCTTTGTCAATCTTGTTGATGACGACAACAGGTTTAAGTTCTTGTTCCAATGCGCGCTCCAATACGAATTTTGTTTGCGGCATTGGACCTTCTTGCGCGTCAACAATCAGCAGGCAGCCATCGGCCATATTCAGCGTACGTTCAACTTCCCCGCTGAAATCCGCATGCCCAGGAGTGTCAATAATATTAATGCGATATTCGTCATGCTGAACTGCTGTAACTTTGGCTGTAATAGTTATACCGCGTTCACGCTCCTGGTCGCCGCTATCCATGATAAGATCCTGGGTCATCTCAGCTTGGTTTTCGCGGAAGGTCTGCGATTGCTTCAGTAAGCCGTCGACCAGCGTTGTCTTACCATGGTCTACATGAGCGATAACTGCAATATTACGAATTTTAGAAGGATCCTGGGCCATTAGAAACCTGACTTGATTCTAAAGAATCAATTTATTTGCAAAATATTGATTATATTATAACATAAGCACCATTTTAAAGCAATGAGATTGCTCAAATGATTATATTATTTTATAATTAATTTTTATCATGACGTCTGTAGAATTTGGCTATGATCCACAATCGCTTTTGCCTTTGGTTGGCGAGCTCCATCGTGAAACTGCTAATGGAAAACAGGCCTTAATAACTGGCATTACCGGTCAAGATGGCAGTTATTTAGCTCCGTTATTATATTTACAAGGTTACGACGTCACCGGTCTTTTGAGGAAACACCCCGACTCCAGCCGATCAAGACGGACTGGCATGCATCCTGTCGACCAGTTCCCTTACGCTGATTTTGCGATAGGAGATTATGCTTATGACGCATTCCGCATATTTGATCAGACTCACCCTGATTTGATTTTTCATCTCGCAGCACAGCCGCAAGTAGGTAAATCATTCCGGACAGCCGGTGCAGACTCGCATGCAACTGGTTTGGGGGTTCTGAACATTTTACAGGCAGTAGACCATTTTTATGAACCGGGCGAAGTAAAGGTTTACCTTGCCGGTTCTTCAGAACAATTCGGCGGCGTTCCAGGAACTATACCTGATGTTGGTTACAACGAACAGATCCCATTCAATGCTCGCAGCCCGTATGGAGCATACAAAACACTCGCATTCACCCTTGGTAGAATTTTCCGCGAACAAGGCATGTTCGTCAGTAACGGCATACTCTTTAACCATGAAAGCCCTATCCGCGGGGCAGAATTCGTAACACGAAAAATTACTTACAGTGTTGCTCAAATTGCTCTCGGCATGCAGGATGTGATCGAACTCGGTAATCTTGACGCGAAACGTGACTGGGGATTTGCCGGTGACTATGTTGATGCGATGCGCTTGATGATGGAACAGGACAAACCCAGTGACTACGTTGTCGCTACTGGTGAAATGCACAGTATTCGGGATCTGCTCGATATAGCCTTTCAACAAGTGGGTATCGAAGACTGGCACAATCGAGTGGTTTCGACGGATAAGCACCGCCGTCCCGTGGAAGTCGAATGGCTGAAAGGAAACGCATCCCGAGCAAACTCAGAATTAGGCTGGACACCGCGAGTTGGCTTCGAAAAGCTCATCAAATCGATGGTTGCTCACGACTTGGAATTGCTTTCATAGGCATACTTTATCCTGTGGTATAGTTTGAAAATGAAACACGCCATGAAAAGTAAGTGGGTGTATATTTTACTTGGTATGATTATTGGAATTCTTTTCGGTAGCTGGGTAACAAGATGCCATTACAAAGAAATTTATAAGGATTACGTCAAACCTAAACCATGCGGCAGCATCAATTATTATGATATGACCGGCAAAGTGCTGCTCTACAAAGATACCCATTGTACGGATTAATGTTCCGAATGATAATAATTATTATGCCGCGTAAATTATTCCAACTACCGTCTGTGTCGACACATGTCCAATAAACTCTACGTTCGTCAAGACATCGGCAATGGTGATCCATTAGTGCTTTTGCATGGCATGTTCGCCGATGGCTCGCAATGGCATGAAATCGCAAAGCTACTTAGTGACGATTTTCGCGTAATCGTCGTTGACCTGCTTGGACATGGAAAATCGCCCCGCCCGAAAAACGCGACATACAGTGATAAAGAGCATGTTGCCGCATTGCGGAGCACGCTTGTGTCGTTGCGCGCAATAAAAAATACAACCGTCGTGGGTTATTCCATGGGCGGCGCTGTTGCCTTGGCTTACAGCAGCACCTATCCCGATAGCGTCGAGCAGCTTTACCTGATTTCAACGCCCTATTATCTGAAACCCGAAGAAATGGTCCCCGTACATTATTCGAGTTCGTTACTTATCACAAAGTTGACGTTGGGTTTATTCCGTAATGTCGAAAAGTTAATGGATAAGAAAAGTCTGGCGAATTTGATTACAAATTATGCAAACAAGTCTAAAAAATTCCATGCGATGATCGGTGCAAATGATAATGAGCTTGATGCCAAAATTGTCAAAAAAAATCTTGATACGTTAGTTCGCGAATTCGATTTTGTCGGGCATCTTAAAAAACTGAAAGCACCGCTAACCTTTTACGTCGGCAAAAAAGATGTATTCGTCGTCCAGAATCAACTTGATGGGCTAAGGCAATACCAGCCCAACATGGACATTCAGCGGCTTGATATCATAAAAGTCGATCATATGCTCGTACAGAATTTGCCAAACGAAATGGCGCGCCTGATCCGCAGGAATAAAGAAAAATTACTGTACGTTGGATTCGACAAAGGCAAAGGTGAAACAATAATCTTTTTGAATGGCATAGAAAGTTCGTCTGATTACTGGCAGCCGATTTTGCCCGCGTTCCGCAACGGCAGGCGCGCGATAGCAATCGACTTACTTGGTTTTGGCGATTCTCTCAAACCGCTCAATGTCGCATATTCATTAGATGACCAAGTAGCATTTTTATCACGTACTGTAGAAAAACTTGGGCTAAAAAAATTCACGATAGTAGGCCATTCTCTTGGTGCGCTCGTTGCATTATCGTACGCCGCCGAAAACGCTAAGCGCATCAAAAGTCTCGTACTTTTCTCGCCGGTTCTGGTACCGAAAACTGGGACGGGCAAACTGCTTTTAAAACGCATCCGTTTCGTCGAAAAGTTATCCGATGACAGTTTCATATATTCTCGGACTTTCCGAGCGCTTGGTTATAAGCGGATGGCGCAATATATTCCCCTGATTCGTTCAGTTAAAAACGGAGTCCAGAAATTGGACGCTTCAAAATCACTCCGTGCAATCTCGAAAATTCCGACGACTATCCTATACGGCGAACGTGACATCTTGGTAGACAAGGAAAATTTGCAAAACGTTACTAAAAAATTGAAAAACGTTGATGTTATAGAATTGAAAAAAGCTGGCCACAACTTCCCATTCTTTGATCCGAAAACGACGGTTGAAAATCTCGAAGGATACAGATTAAAGAGTGATCCGGTGAGACCTGCCGGAAAAATTCCTAAGACGTTTTTGCAGCAACTGGCACATTTAGCTGCTCCGATCTTGATCGCAAAAAGTGTGCTATTTATTGGTATTGGGTTGCTTTTATTTACCGATTTAGCGCCATGGATCGTAACGCTTGGATTATGTTTTTTCGTGTTCAAGGTCGGCTATTCAAACATACGTGGCGCATTTTCGTTGAAGAATGAAAAACTTGCCTATCTTGGCTATGTTTTCTTGGGCATCGCTGGTATGCTGCTGAGTTTTTTTCTTGTCGAACGGCCAGATTTAGCACTGAAAATATCAAATATCGTCATTTGTGGGCTGATAATATTTAGCGGGCTAAGCAAATTGCTGGTCAGCCTGCTTTGGACACGCCAGAAAACATTACGCAGAGCCCTTTTCCTCAAAGGATTGTTCATGGTAATTATCGGACTATCAGCACTTACTGGCAGCATCGTAAGCACAAAACTGATAGTTATCATTTTTGCAATTGCAGCAATTGCCAGGGGTATACAGTTCGGTCTTTACGCAACTTCCGCTTTGACTTTAGCTTATATCCGCGGTTTCAATTCAAATAAAAAATAAGATGATAGCGATATCAAGCCGCATGCTGAAGATTAATGTTTTCGGGTAGTAAATCCTCGTCGTGATACCACCGATCACGTAATTTTCGGGCTGCTGCCAGCTTTTCGGTTATTTCGTTCAATTCAACCAGCAGTTCTACGATTTTTTCGCCTTTGAGCTCGACGCTGCCCGCAAAAAATTCACCTACGCCTCCGGCTCCCTCCATGAAAAGATCGGAATTTATTGTCGACTTCCCTTCGTACTCTACAATTTCAAAATGTTCCGCGTTTAATTCGCCGAGCGGCCTGCGCCAAAAATGCAGAACGCCGTCTAAAATCTGATAGGAAATCGAGTATTCATATGGCCTGCCTTCAACCCTAAAATCAACTCTATCGTCATAATTTTCGTTCATTTCTTCGTCTTCTGGTTCTCCGAATTTACGGACGTCGGCCAGTTTAGTATCCCTGTGCCGCTGGATGATTTCCATTAGGCTGTCATAAACCGGATTCTGCCGCCACGTACGCATGGTGTTTAAACTTTTTGCGGCCGGTGACAGCCTATTCAAAGCATAATCGACCGAGTGTATCAAATCGCGTAAGTTGCCTCCAAACGGTTTAGCAAGCTGGTTTGCGGTTGGTCCGCCAAAGCGTCTATGGGCGGCATTGATATCCCATACTGACGGGAGTTTTCCTTTTTGCGTACGACGTAAGCTGCTCAGATATAACACGACACCGCGGCGAGTGCTAGCAAGTTCCCGGTACCTGTCTTTATACCCTTCGAGTTCACGTCGTCTGACGGCTGCAGCCATAATATCAATGGTCTGCTCGTCAAAATTAAATCCAGCGATACCATGGTCGGCTAGTTCGCGAATTTCCTGCCTGATAACTTCCGGCGAACGCGGAGCAGGTACTTTTGCGAATTTATCCAGTCTGCCTGCCGTATCCAATTGGGAAATGCCGTAGATAAGGTTAGCCAACAATGCCAGCCGTTCACTATTTGCGACAAAATCCAATACTCGGACGTTTTCTTTCCCGTCGGCTTTTCTGAGTCCCCTGCCCAGCTGCTGATAAAATATCGTTTCAGAAGATGTTGACCGCAAAAAACTCACCATATTTGCATCTGGAATATCTATGCCTTCATTGAACATATCGACTGTTATCAATGTAGTGATTTTACCGGCATGGAATAGCTCCATTGCTTCGTCTCGCTCCCGCTGAGTCATTTTTGAATGTATCGTCATCGCATCCGGTAGCAAGGCAGCCATACGATTGGCGTGCTCAATTGAGGATGCGAAAGCCAGATGCTTAACGTCTGAAATCTCTGACATATGCTGTTTGATTATTTCAGCGATTTCTTCATCCCGCCTCGGGATGAATAGTTCCCGGTTTAATTTTTTGAACGCCAATTTGGATACATCCGGTGCGGTTAGATTATCAAGCATGATGTCGTCTAGAATTACCCGATAATCCATCTTGGCCAGAATCTTGTCATATAATGCTCTGGCAAGCGACAACTCGTAAGCCTCAACGCCGTATATTTCACGGATATCCAACAAGTCCAACCTATCGGGTGTGGCGGTCATACCGAGTAACCGCAATGGTTTGAAATAACGTATTACTTGTTCGTATGAATAGGCTCTTGAATGGTGCGCTTCGTCCACAACAATAAAATCAAAGGCATCTTCGGGGTATTCCAACCGGCCCTGGGACATACTCTGGAATGTGGCGAATGTGAAATCCGTGCCAAGCCGATCAGTTGGCTTCCGGCGACCATCTAGAGATGCATATGTATAGTTTGCCCCAAATCTAGCTTGGAAATCACGCTTGGCTTTATCGTTTATGTCTTTCTTGTGGCTCAAAAAAAGCACTTTCGCATCCGGATTTACCGCTAAATATCGTTCACACAATGACAACGCCATTTCTGTCTTACCTGACGCAGTTGGTGATCTGATCAATGCAGGTGCAATCGCCCGTTCGTTCGCGCCAGGATGCAACAATCGGTCGGGATGACTGAATTCGATTGTCCGATGTTTGGAAGTATCGTTAAACCTGGCTTCGCAATCACCAACCGCATCTTTCTGGTGTCTCCAAAGGTATCTATCTTGCCACTCAACTACAGCCGCCAAAAGTGCTTCACCGCTTTCGCGCATTGCAAGCCGGCCAAGCAACTCCGGGTGGCCAATCTGAAAACGTGCTGTTTCTCCGGTAAATTCACCCATATATTCATACAATAGTATGAATGCGAAATTTTTCCAATATTGTTACCAAATAGACCGATTAACCCTGATCAAACGCACAACTTATAGGTTTTACTTATATTAAACTGATTTGAATTTATACTTGACATTTTTGCTTTTATTTGGTATAATTTTGTTTATCCTTAACATGGAGTTTTGGGATAATCATCATGAAATCACGCACTAAATTATTTTGCCGAGTTGCAGCTGTTACTTGCAGCGCTCTTATTTTAGTTTCTGCTGTTGCCGGCGTTAGTTTTTCAGGCAATAACATTACATTGGACAAATCTGTTAGCGCTGCGGCGGGATACCCCGTAGATGCGCAGTCAACCGAAAGCTGGTCCGGTTATGTTGCCGAGAACCACAAATTTAATACCGTACAGGCAGAAATCACCGTACCTACCGTCACTTGTACTACGCAAAATTCGAACCTTTTGGTTTGGGTCGGCTTTGATGGGTTTAACGAGAAAATTGCCCAACCAACTACCGAACAAGTTGGCGTTGGTGCGGATTGCGGTAAAGTCGGATCTAAACCTAATTACTACACATGGTGGGAAATGAACCCGACTAATAATATGGTTAAGATCGACAAATCAGTTGTTGATATTAAAGCTGGCGATAAAATCTGGACGACAGTTACCTACAATGGCAGCCCTAATTACTATTACACGCTCCGCGTTCGCAATGTCCGGACAAACCAGGCAAAAAACATTAACATAGGTTGCGGTAAATACCAGAATAAGCAGTTAGTGTGTAGGCGAGGTACGGCAGAATTCATTGCCGAGCGCAAACTCGTAAGTTCGGGCTATACTGCATTGGCCAAGTGGTCGAGCGACCCCTACATGTTTACAAATGCCAAGGCAGCTTTCGGAACATCACGCACCCTTAAACCGTTGGACTATTTTACCCCAACACCACTCAACATGTTGTCATATAAAACCGGAAACACACTTGCAAAGGTCACTAGTATCGCTTCAAACGGCACCACATTCACCAGCACATACAAAAACTCTAAATAAACAGTCAATTAACAAACTGGCCGTCCCATCTGGAGGCGGCCCGTTTTTTTTGTTTCGATCCATTGTAAATCCAGACGAATTTATAGCACGGGGGGCAGTTCTGTTATTGCATCATACCCTGATGCTGCATTGTCTGCGCACGCTGGGAATTTGTTCAACCATGTTTCCGGGGTGTAATTGACGACCTCGGCCGGCGTGTTACCGAATAGGGTTCCGGTAGTCCGGGTCATCCAGACTTGTTTGGCGATCAGTGATCCATTGACGGTTAGTTTGTTGTTGCATTTGTTGTATAAAGTATCGTCTAGTGCCGGA